>JANXEG010000017.1 GCA_025058425.1 Nitrososphaerales archaeon | reverse complement strand
GGAAGGGTAAAGAATATTGACCTTTGAGCATGTAAAGTGATGTAGTGTAATCAGACTACAGACCATCTTTTCTTATCAGAGATTCTAAGATAAAGTTGTAAAGTTGTAACGATTTGAGTGCTCAGATTCGAATTCATCAAAATTCACACATAATCTATACGAATCTCTCTTAATCGCAGGGAACTATACTCTCTTCTCGGTAATCGGTAATTACACGAATGTAACCTTTAAACCAATCATCAACCTCCTCATCCCCTGTATCGATGTAAAGCTTTTTGATCTCGGATAACTTTCTATGTGTAGCGATGACGATCACATTTTCACGACCTACCTTTCTAATGATTTCTGGGCTGATCTGCTGATTCCCCCTTCCAAATATAAAGCCTTGCCTTCCTATCGGTGTTACGATGATCTTCGCTCTCTTACCTTCACCCTCTATCGCCTTCAGTATAGATTTCTCATCTACATCTTTATACAGAAGTCTCTTATTGTAGATGATATCTACTCCTAATAGGGTCTTCTCTATACCTAGAGCCTCACATATGGCGTAAGTGGTAGTACCCGGGCCTACAATGTAGATGACACCATCCTCCATCTCCTCTATAACGTACTTCGCGATCGCTCTTTGATTGTCCTTCTCATCGATGGAGCTAAAAGATTTCGAAGATTGCATCAAATCGGCTTCGATGGGCACATTTAGATATCCATACAACCTTACCTTCAGGATCCCATTTCGGTACGCATCCTCATCTATATCGAGCACTTCACCCTCACCAATCGACAATTCTCCCCTTAGATAATTCCTAACGATCAATGCTGCTGCAGATGGATTGATCGCGAAGACGCTAGAGTAGGTTTTAACACCAGACGGTACTCCTAACACGGTGAGCTTAAGGTCTATGGCATTCAATATATCTCGTGCTGTGCCATCCCCGCCAACGAATACGAGCAATTCGACACCCATATCTGCGATCTCTCTCGCTGCTCTGATGGTATCTAAAGCGGTCGTTCTCCCAGATTCGATCGATCCTATAACTTTTGGCACAAAACCCGCTTCTATTGCTTCATATTCGCCCATTTCATAAGGATAGGTGATAATCTCTATGGGTAAGTTATACTTTCTTATCTCTTCTAACACCTTAACAGCTCTCCTCGGTGCTACAGGCTCAGCTCCCAAGGCTAAAGCCCTTTGCAGAGCGTCACCATCGGTCCCTTTTAACCCTACTCGCCCACCCATCCCTGCATAGGGATTGACGATGAAACCGAGCCTTTTTCTTTTTTTATTCAGATTTGAATTCATGATGACTACTTTAAATCGATCAGATCCTAGATCCCAGATTCCCAGATCTTAGATTTTCAGATCGTCGATTTTATCTGTTGAGCATATTCATCGGGTTTGAGAAGCTGCTTAATCTCTACATCTAGATTGCGTGGCTTGATCTCGATCAACCATCCATCTCCATACGGTGATTTGTTGATAAGTTCGGGCTTTATAGCCAACTCTTGATTGACTTTGATTACTGTGCCAGATAGAGGTGAGTATAAGTCTGCTACAGTCTTTATCGATTCTACAGCACCAAACACACCCATATGTGTTACTTCCGTGTTTACTTCAGGTAAAATTACGTAAACTATGTCACGAAGTTTCTTTACTGCGTAATCGGTAATGCCTACGATTGCTCTTATCGGGCTGACGATCTTTACCCACTCATGCTCTCTCGTATAGAGCAGATCTTCGGGTATTTCATAATCGTTTACCTTCATTTCCCGCTTATCCTCCAGATTGTTATCATACGAATAAATATATACTTTACACTCGATCGGTTCAGCTTTTTAAGATCGAATGTGGCTAATCGTTGAAAAAGATTGAATTTAGAAGATTACTACTTTTGAACTTCAGCCCTACATTCTTCACAGAGAAACTTTCCATCCAATTCTTGTAAATAATCCGACCACTGATTACATAGATCACAGTAACCTACGACATACCCTCTATATCTCAAGGATTCGCCCATCATGATCCTCGCCTTTTCTGACATAATTTCACAAAGTTCGGGTGTGATTGCGGTTAGATCAGAGACCGATATCACACCTACCAATCGGTCTTTATAAGTTACGCCTAACCTCTTTGTACCTACCTTTCTCATTATTCGTGCAGCCTCAGTAATATCTTTATTACCATCGATCGTATGAAGAGGCTCGGACATGATTTCACCTGCAACGACCTTATCGGGATCTAAGCCTCTAGCCACCACCTTCTTTACAATATCTCCATCGGTCACGATTCCAATATGCCTATCACTCTCCATGATTATTACACTCCCCACATTCGACTTCGCCATCTTCATCGCCAAGGATTTGACACTCTCATCCTTATGGGCGCTCACTACGGGGCTATTCATGATCTCCCTAACCAGTATCTTCGTTCGGATTAACGGTTCACTCACTTATGCCCACTTACCCTCCAAATAATTATTAGTATCACTACTTTTAATGATTTTGCTCATTCTGCTTTGATTGTTCACCGACCATCGATTGTAAAATCCTTCCTCCACCGGGAAGCACCCTTATAATTTCATCTAATGACATTCTCTTCATCTCTTCAAAGAATTTTGGGGGGAGGTTGTTTAAAAGGGCACTCTTGACCGATTTGGCGGTATCTGATAACTTTGATCTATCTGGCGTAATTATAACATAGGCGAGTGAGTTCTTCCTTATGGCAGATGGCGGTCCGCCCATTACGATAAGGTAATCACCTTCACACTTCACACCCACCGCCAACTCCAATCTAACGCCCTTCACAAAATTTCTTTTACCCTCTATGATGAAGCTACCCCTCGGTAGATACATGCCACTCGGTGCGGCCTTCTTTACCTGATCGGGCCTGACCCAGTAGGCATCTGCAGAAGTTAAACCTTCTTTCCATGCCCGACTATAACTCACAGTGGCCTGGGCCACTTCTAAAATACTCCCCTCCATTCCATTACGATAATCTTTGAGTAAGAAGAAGGGTGAGCCTTGTAGATCGGCATGAAAGACAAGATCATTCTCCATCATATACCTTCGAATAATTATCGTATTCGATGTGGCATCTCTACCACCAACGGCCAAGAGCCCATCAGAAGTTATGAACCATCGGTACCTTTCAAACCACGCTCTTTTACGAGATGGTAATCTTTTTGGGGCTGTGAATTCTGATTGGGTGTATTGCAACCTTTCTTTGAGCCCATTTATCTCTTCTAAGAGTTTTGACTCTGCAGCTTCGATCGCTAATGCTTTCTTCTCCAGCCTCTTTGCTTCATCATAAATATAAGATGCTAAAGAATGTAGAGTCGATCCCTTAGGTACTTCAAAACTCATACTTTGAAATTTTACTAATACTTTATCATCCTTCAACTCAATACCCTCAGCCCCGAGCTTTACGACTTCATCTACGATTCTCTCTATACTCTGATCTTCGAATTGGGGTGCGATCGAGACCAAACCTTGTGCAAAACTTCTTAAAGACTTCGCCCTACCGATCGTCTCTTCTCTCACTCTCCTTTGATCCTGAAGGGATCTTTCCAACTCTAAGAGCTTCACCCTAATGGGTTCGAGGGCTTCCCTTCTCTTCTTCGCTAGAATCTTCATCGACATTACTTTATCAAAAGCTTCGAGGAGTGATTCTACACTCTCCATTCGCAACCTTTCATAAGTCTTAAAGGGGAATGGGATCGCATCGATAACCTCTCCATCAGAGTATACGATTAGGGGTTTATAACCGCCCGATTCGACGAGATTTACAATCTCGATCAACCTCTTATACAACGCTTCTACTTCATTCGTACTTAACTCACAACCTTTCTTCTCAGGGTTAAGCTCGGTCTGAGCGATCAACTCCTCCACATACTTCTTTGGGAGTGCAAGATTCCTACCTAACCACTTTGCGATACTTAACTCCGTATTCTTGATACCAGAAAAGAACTCCAGATCTATCTTATCGATACTCAACCCTCGAGGAGGGGGAAAGGTATATACCATCCCTACATCGATCTGTCGATGCCTGACCCTCAATGGGTGGAGCAGTAGAAGTATCTTATCATTTTCATCTGTGAGGATTATGTTCCCTTCCCCGAAGAATTCACATACCAATTTGAATGTATTCTGATCTGAAGTTAAATGGATGATCACGATTCTTTCATAATCGGGTTGTTCTATGCCTACCACTCTACATCTATTGATCTTCGATCTTAACGAAGTTACAATACCTCTAGACTCTCTCATCACAAGATCGTAATCTGTCAACCACAATCCCATACTCGGCGATATTACGAGCCTCTCTTCAGCCCTTTCACTATGGTGAAGTCGCAACATGATCGATTCATCATCCACCGAATAGACATTATTTACGTAGTAAGGACGCTTTGTTATAGGATCGTCTAAATTTAGCCTCTCCTTGATCACCTTGACCATGTACCGTATCTCAATCCCTGATAGAGCGAACTCTGATCGTGTCTGCTTTATAGTAGCCTCCATACCAA
Organism: Nitrososphaerales archaeon; assembly: GCA_025058425.1. Classification (NCBI taxonomy): domain Archaea; kingdom Thermoproteati; phylum Nitrososphaerota; class Nitrososphaeria; order Nitrososphaerales; species Nitrososphaerales archaeon. The sequence continues at coordinate 18,867 of JANXEG010000017.1, read as the reverse complement.
CTCACTATTGTCATAAGTTACTTATCTTCTCTACGTTACTCTCCTTTGTTTAGATCTGTAAATTTGGTGGATATTCAGCAAAATTTAAGAGATAGTAGATGGTTATGAGCTTATGAACTTATATGTGGTCGGAAGATTTTGATGAATGGTTCCGAAGGAGAAGGTTTCCTTTCTTCGCACCGTTCTTCAGTAAAGAATTTGAAAAATTGATGGAAGAGTTCGATCGTTACTTTCAAGAGGTCTTTCGTGATTTAGAGCAGATGGTTCCAAAAGATCTAGTAAGAGAGCAGAGACTCCCCAATGGTAGTATAACTAAGCGTTGGGGCCCATTCGTATATGGATACTCTATCACGATAGGTCCGGATGGTAAGCCCCAGATCAGGGAGTTCGGTAATATCAAACCTTCATTGAAAGAGAGGCCTTTGGAGGTTACGGATAAACGTGAGCCTTTGGTAGATATCATCGAAGAAGATGGTAATATCAAGGTAATAGCTGAGGTTCCCGGTGTAGAGAAAGAGGATATAAAACTTGAATTGGAGCCGAAGAGCTTAACGATATCGGTCGATGCGGAGAGAAAGTATTACAAGAAGGTTAACCTTCCAGCCGAGGTCGATACGGAGCAGGCGAAGGCTAGCTATAGAAATGGTGTCTTAGAAGTCCTTCTAAAGAAGGTTGTAGCGGGGGCTAGGGGTAGATCGATCAAAGTTGAGTAATGTAAGAGTGATCAAGATTCATCTTTATCGATACTCACATTAACTATGGCAGAAGCAAAGGGCGAACCCGATCGTTGGAATAGAATCTTCTGGATCCGTGTGTTACTGGCGATTATCTCAGGAATACTTGCAGGTATATTTAAGTTTACATTACCTCACAATCCCAACGCGTATCTAGGGATTTTTATTGCAGTAATCTTCTACCTTGCATCTATCTCTTATGTTAAACTTACTATGCGTAATATACCAAAAGAAGAGAGGTATAAAGTGATAACTACAGGTATGGGTAGCTTTATCCTGATATTTTTATTCATATGGATGCTGTACAATTCTTTCGAGATCGCCTTCTCATGAGATTGCATTATAAATTGTGTAGTTTACTCATAATCCATCAAAGATCGATGATACCTTCACGATCGATCCTAAAGTACGCCCTTCGATTGTAAATACTCGCCACCCATACACTATCACTCCTTTCAAGAAGTACCCTCTTATAGATCATCTGGGCCACAACGTTACCACCACTCTCTTGAATCCTACCCATACGTTCCCTTACGGTATTCGTCACAACGATAGCTATATCGTAATTTAGAGCGATCGATGTAAGATCGTGCAGATGCTTCGCTAGGCCCGATTGTCTATTGATCAATCGATCTTCATCACGATACTCGTAGAGAAAATTCTCTGTAAGGTTATCGATGATTACGAGCTTCACGGCAAGTCTAGAGGCCAAATCCACTAACTTATACCTCAATCCTATTTGATCGGCCACACTTCTTACATTCATAACCTTGATCCGATCTAGACATTCCTCACCACGAAGACCTCTCGCTTCAGCGATCTCCACGATCCTTTCAGGTCTGAACGTTCCGACGGTATCGATGAAGATGATCGATCCATCGAGACCCTTCTTATTAAAATGATCGGCTACATTCACACATAGTTGAAAGCAGATCTGGGTCTTTCCTACACCACTCCTACCGTAAAAGTCGGTCACCATGCCTGTACGTACTCCTCCATCCAGCAGACCATCGAGCCCTCTAGACCCAATGGGGAACTTCATTCGTCTTTCACCCTGTTTCAAAATCTGAGTACCCTTCAGGTACAATCGAGTATCGATCTTACTCTCTAACAGCTTCGTTGCATCTACAATACCCGAATCTTTTAATCGCCCTTCAGAAAGAAGGGCTAAGTCCAATAACGTATATATGCCTCTCTCTCTTAAGTATTGGAAGGGGTCATCCGAATACAAAATCTTAATCCCATTTAATTTTATTCACATGATATATGAATATTTTGAGGATCTTTCTACTCCGAATCTTTAGATTATGTAGTTTAATGGAGAGGTTCTTAAGTTGTGAATGTTATGGAAGGTGGGAAAAAATCTGATGGTATCTAAAGATCTGGATGAAGACTTAGAAAGCAATATAAGTGTAAAGAGTGTAAAGGTTGATAGATCTATGAGTGTGCGCTTTGTAGTCGATGGTATGTTGGGAAGTTTGGCAAGGAAGCTTCGAATTTACGGATTCGATGTGATATATAACGCTCATTACGATGATGAAACTTTGTTAAAACAGGCTGAGTGTGATAGAAGGGTGATTCTTACATCGGATAGAGGCTTATTTCAGGCCGCTTTGAAGAAGGGGTTGAATGCGCTCTTACTTACAGATGATAACGATGAGGATAGGATGGTATCGATCATATTAAAGTTGGGTTGGGATGGTAAAGACTTAACACCAACTCCAAGTAGATGCCCTCTATGCAATGGTCCTTTGAGCAAGGTGTTAAAGGATGAAATCCTTGAGGATTTGCCACGAGGTGTTACTCTAAGATATTCAGAGTTTTACAGGTGTGGATCGTGTGGGAAATTGTACTGGGAAGGTAGTCATTGGCGTAAGATCAAGATCTTCTCCGAGCACGTCGAGCAGAAGGTTAGGAGGATGAAAGGTAAAGATTTAGATTCGAGGTGATTCGTTTGGAGATCAGTGAGAGTGAAGGTGAATATCTCGTCAAAATCGCCAGAGCTACGGTTGAGAGCTATGTGAAGGAAGGGAAGGTGATGAAGTTACCCGATGATGTACCACAGAAGTTTAGAGAGAAGGCTGGTGTCTTTGTAACGTTGAATAAGATCGTAAAGGGTAGGAAGGAGCTTCGAGGGTGTATTGGCTTACCTATGCCCGATAAACCATTGATAGAGGGTTTGATCGAAGCCGCCATCAGTTCAGCGGTCGATGATCCACGCTTCCCGCCCGTAAGGCCGGATGAGTTGGACGATATCGTTGTCGAGGTAAGTGTCTTGACACCGCCCGAGCTGATTCAGGTAAAGTCCCCTAAAGAATACCTATCGAAGATCAAGGTGGGGCGTGATGGGCTCATAGTCAGATGGAAGTATGGTAGCGGATTGCTCTTGCCTCAAGTCCCCGTTGAATATGGATGGGATGTAGAAGACTTTCTCTGCCATACATGTATAAAGGCTGGTGCACCTCCAGACTGCTGGCTCCTCCCTGAGACGAAGATCTACAGATTTCAAGGCATCGTATTCGAAGAGTCATCTCCCAGAGGTAAGGTCGTTAGAAAAGAATTAGAATAGGAATAGAATTTAGGATAGAAATAAGGAAGATTCTTTTGGAGCGGCGTGTCTATATACCTGTCTTTGGTTCAGGGTTAGGGCACGCTGCCCGAATGTTATTGATCGCTAAACGGTTAGAGAGAGAGGGTATTGAAGTTAGATTCTCATCCTTCGCAGACGGTCTTAAACTTTTGATGAATAGCGGTTTCATATGCAATGGTGTTGCGACGGTCGATGTAGGTTGGGATGTAGAAGGTAACTTTTCCTACAGAAAGAGTATTCGCCAATTCCCTCACATGCTTGTAAACTTTACGAGGCAAGTACTGGATGAGTTAGATTATATAGAAGGATTCGATCCGAATTTGATCCTCTCAGACTCCCGTTTATCGGCATTATTCGCTTCGAAGATCAAAGGTGTGCCATGCATAACTATATTGAATCAGATCAGAATACTTTTACCATTACTCGAAGGATCACGGATCGCACGATTTATCGAGCATATTCATGCAGAATTGATCGGTAGGGTTTGGAGTTTCAGTGATTCGATAATGATTCCTGACCTCCCTCCACCATATACGATTTCAGAAGCCAACCTATGGAATATTAGATCTGTAGCGAAGAAGATCCGCTATGTAGGCTTTATAATCTCGAGATCATCGATAGATGAAGGGAAGAGAGGTTCGATAGTTAGGAGGTTGGGCCTCGATAGAAGTAAGCCCATAATCTACGCTCAGGTCAGCGGGCCTAGTAAGACGAGGGCAAGACTTGTTAAGACTATGATGAGCGTAGCAGAGATCTTGGCTAGGGATTTTAACTTTATAATCTCTGGTGGAGTACCGGGTGGGAGTATAGAGCCGATAAAGGTAGCTGGAGGTTGGTATTATGAATGGTGCCCGATCAAGGATGAACTATTCTCTCTAGCGGATCTGGTCGTGATCAGGGCCGGGCATTCCACGATAGCCCAAGCAATCAGCTACGGTAAACCGATGTTGTGCATACCCATCTATAAGCAGTCTGAACAGATTAAAAATGCGGAGAAAGTAGAGAAGCTAAGATGTGGCCTCTCGATCGATCAACCCGACGCTACGGTCGAACGGGTGGTAGAAGCTATCAATACCCTCATTCATAATGAAGAATATAAGAGAAATGTAGCACGGTTGAAATTACTCTCCTCAAAGTACGATGGGATAGAGAATATTGTAAATGCCGTCTTAAGTTACATCAAGTGATTTTACGATTTTAGCTTATAAATCGAATGGCCAACTTATAAAAGATTTAAGGCTCTTATGGTGTTTATCTCTAGGTATGGTTCGACGAAACGGTTGGCTCGCCCTAAGGACTCATACGGTGAAAGAAGCCTTTGAGTTAAATGAAGGGGAAGATGTTACAATCTTAGGTTGGGTCACTTCTAAGAGTGTTGTAGGAGGGATCGTCTTTGCAGTGATTAGAGATGGTAGTGGGTATATTCAAGTGGCTGGTAAGTTGGGTGTAACGGATAACGATACATTAGAAACTTTAAAGAGAGTAACGAAGGAGTCTGCCGTGGTGGTATCTGGGGCTATCAAGCCCGATAAAAGGGCACCGGGTGGTAAAGAGGTTCTGGTAAAAAGATTTGAGATCATAAGCCCTGCAGAAAAGTGGCCGATTACGAAGAGCGCTATAAAGTCACCAAAGTTCCTATACGATAAGAGGCACCTTTCGATTCGTGGTAAAAAATCTATCGCGATTATGAAGATAAGGGCTGAGGTAATATTGGCATCTATCGATTACTTCGTCAATAAAGGCTTTACACTGATAAGTGCTCCCACACTGGTTCAATCGGCATGTGAAGGTGGGGCGACACTCTTTCCTCTAGACTACTTTAACCAAAGGGCGTATCTGACGCAGAGTGCCCAACTCTATGAGGAAGCGAGTATATGTGCATTCGAAAAGGTCTTCACGATTCAACCTGCCTTTAGGGCTGAAAGGTCGAAGACACCTCGCCACCTTACAGAGTTCTGGATGGTCGAAGCGGAGCAGGCATTCGCCGATTTTGAAGATAATCTAAAGCTTCAGGAAGAGCTCGTCTCATACATCGTTAAGAGGGTCATTGAGAAGAGAAGTAACGAATTTCAGATTTTGGGCAGAAGTCTAAAAGGATTGGAAGAGGTTAAACCACCATTCCCCAGAATAACTTACGATGAGGTCTACGATTTTGCGATCAAAAGGGGTTTGAAGTTCAATTGGGGTGATGATCTACCGACAGAGGTTGAAAGAGAGGTATCCAAAAGTTATCAAATACCATTCTTCATCATCGAGTATCCGTTGAGTGCGAGAAGCTTTTACCACATGACAAAGCCGGATGATGAGAGAATAACTCTATCATCGGATCTACTCGCGCCTGAAGGTTATGGAGAGATCGCTACGGGAGGTCAGAGGTTACACGATTACAACGTACTGTTAAAGAGGTTGGAGGCCCAAGATCTACCAATAGAGTCATTCGAATGGTACCTAGAGTTAAGGAAGTACGGCTTACCACCTCACTCGGGATTTGGCCTAGGTGTTGAGAGGATGACATCTTGGCTCTGTGGATTGAAGCATATCAGAGCTGCCACTCTATTCCCGAGGACGGTTACGAGAATAAATCCTTAGGTATGCAATACTATGTTATCATCGATCGGAGACTGGATCGATTTGTTGCCATAACTAGAATTAAACAAGATTCTTCAATCAATACCAATCGATAGAGTTGGGGGTTTAAATGATCGTAATAACGATCGTACCCACTTAACCGTTGCAACTTAAACATAAACTTACTACTGGCAAATATGGAATTACTATATTACCTCTAAAACCAAGGCTTCTTAACTCTTATACAGTGTTAGATTTGGTGTAAATGTGCAAGGAAAAAATTATTTTTCTCTCGAAAATCTGACACCAATGTGGCCCGACCGCAAACCTTTACCATAAACTTATCTCAAATCGATATCATCGTATATAAATGATGCTCGAATCGTAATTTCTATCCGATAACTTTAAGCTTAGTTCTCTATTGTTAAGATGATAGGATGCATAGGATTCATAGGTTGGAAATCGATACTGAAAGCTTTGAGGCTTTGAAGATCGAGTCCGATCGAGTCTGGCCCTTGGAAGCGTGTGCACTTCTTATAGGGAGAGTCTATGGTGATGTAGCTGTAGTCTATAAAGTATCGATCGTGGAGAATGCCGATGCTTCACAGATCACCTTCAGCATAAGACCGGAAGATCTACTTAGAGCGTACTTGGATGCTGAGAGAGAGGGTTTGGATGTGATCGGCGTCTTTCACTCCCATCCAGCCCCTCCTCAACCTTCGGTTAGAGATTTAGAATTTATGAAGATAAATCCGATCGTGTGGTTGATCATATCGAAACCTTCCGGAGATTACGGGGCTTTTCAATGGATAGAAGGTTCGATCGAAAGGGTAGAAGTAAATTTAGTTAATAAGAAGAAGGTTGGAAGGGTCGATCGTAACCGATGAATCTATTTAGAACGTTAAATGTTGAGCTTAGCCTCCAACTATTATGAGATATCTTAAGTAAAACATATTTATCGTATCTTAAGAAGATATAATTGGAGCCCGCGGTAGCTCAGCTTGGTAGAAGTTTACAACTACCAAGAGCTTCCGACCCTCAAGAGAGGGGGAGGTGCTGTAGAGGTTAGCTGAAGCTAACCTCACCAGCCTACCAAGCGTACAGATACCGGAGTGTCGCAGGTTCAAATCCTGCCCGCGGGACTTTTATTTAATTAAGTGGTATCAAATGGTATCTCCTCTTACTACATAGATCAAACTTTTATGTGCATCATTCGATAAACCTTTTATGCATTCAGACGACCTTATGAAGGTTGCTGAAGAGATCAGGAGTTGTAAGTTATGTGAACTTTCACAATCAAGAATAAATCCGGTCCCGGGAGAAGGGGCTGAAGATGCTGAAATCATGTTTATAGGGGAAGGGCCGGGTGCGGAAGAAGACCGTCAAGGTAGGCCCTTCGTCGGTGCTGCCGGAAAGCTCTTGAATGAATTTTTAAAGAACGCTGGCCTTCAAAGAGATAGCGTATTTATAACGAATGTTGTAAAGTGCCGCCCACCCGGTAATCGCCGACCGACATATAAAGAGAGGGAATCGTGTAAGCCATACCTGCAAAGACAGATCGAACTTATTAAACCCAAAATCATCTGTCTACTGGGAAATACCGCTGTACAGACCATGTTGGGCAGAAATTCGGTATCGAGTGTTCACAACAGGTTGGTAGAGAAGGATGGTTTAAGGTTCATCGCTACATACCATCCGGCCGCGGCGATCTACAATCCACAATTGAAGACCATAATTCAATCGGATATATCCCGCCTTAAGGTAGAATTGGAGAAGTTGAAGTCTTCACGTAAAGAGGTCAAACTTCATGAATTCTTTACCGAGTGCTGAGCTTACGACAATACGATCCTTGTAGCGAAGGGATCATTAAAGAGATCATCACATGCAAAAATTATGGAAGGTCGAATCGTACCCTCTGTGAAGGTTGAAGCATACCTTATGAGGCCTTCTATATATGCGAATCGATAAGAATCGATCTATCTCCATAGACCTTCAAGCATACATTATGCAAAGCCAAATTAAGATAATTGGTGATGGAAGAGCGTGATAAATTCAGATATGGTAATAGAGGATTAGATGGGGATGAAGTTCTTAATCGATAGAATATAAAAGGTATGAGGGAAGCAAAAAGAACCTTTAGATTCCATTAAAAAGCGATAAGATGTCTCGCATACCTGTTAAAAAAGTTAAATAGTAAATCTGAATTGATAATAATCAGCCGACCATAGCGCACGGGTCCGACCCGGACTCATTCCGAACCCGGAAGTCAAACCGTGCGTCGCTACTGTGTTAGTAAGGTGCGGGAGCCCTTGCGAAGCAGTAGTGTCGGCGCCCCTCTTAACCTCCATTTCATCCATTTTATTCTTTTCATCCTTTTCATTCTACTTAAACCGGGTTTTATACTTCTTAAATCCTTTCAGCATCGATTCAGTTAAAAAGATACTCATAACTTGCCATCGGAAATCGAGCGATCTATGGCGGCTTTGGTGAATGATATAATTCATCCTCTATATTGGGCTAATCTTCTCAAAGCCTACCTATACTACTCTCCCATCGATATCGATCCAAAGGATCGGTTATTCGATTTAAGGTTCTTATGAGTTAGCAGACCGGCACTTTAACACCTATTCTGTATTCCATATGGTTTTTTCATTAATGAAAGTGCATCCTTTAAAATACTTTTAAAGGGGCGTAACGATTAATAGTATGTATTAGTAAAAGCTAATTACCTTGGTGTGTCTGTAGAATGTTAGAATCGCTACACTTACTAACTTGGCCTGGAGAAAACATATTTGGTGATAATCCTACATTATACTTCTTACTCTTCTACATGCCCTTTATCCTCTTCCTCCTCTACGGACAGAAGTTTCAAACGTGGATGGTTTTGAATGAGATAGGTCGGTCTTTAAATAAATTAAAGATGATGAAAGAAAGATCGAGAAAGGAAGCTATAGACTACTTCACCAATGTATGTAAAACTTCATACGATCCGACCGAACGCATAGATCAATTCTTAGAGTACTTTACAATCTTCCCCGTAGACACAGACCCCTCGGGGATTATGAAGAAGATCGAGCATATCATAACTTTGAGGGATGACCGATTAAGAAGTGAAGTGAGGAAGATGATCACGATAAACGACCCGGTCAAAATGAGTGCTGCTGAAAATATCCTAGAAGCGACTACCGCCCTTAACTTCATCTATAAGATCGTGAGGCACTACTATCTACTCGGTAAAAGGACTATGAGTCTATACGTGCTCATACAACTACAAGTACTTATGCCCATAATCCTCCAAGAGGCCGATGCCCTGATGAAGGCTATCGATGCGTTCAAATCGGCCCAACCGATAGGTGATGGTATCGGTGCTATGGTGGCTGGTAAGTTGATGCTCAATACCGAGAAGAGGATAATAGGGAAGGATACGGTGATGGGCGAATCTGAGTTTAATGGTCGATTTCTGTATTTAATCAAGGCTGAAGGGCCCGCTGGGAATGTCGGTCAAATCGGGACTGTCGTAGAAAAGTTGATCGAAGAAATGGGTTTAAGACCGAATGCGATAGTGATGATAGATGCCGCTTTAAAGTTGGAGGGTGAGAAGACTGGTGATATCGCAGAGGGTATCGGTGCAGCGATCGGTGGTATCGGTGTCGATAGGTTTAAGATCGAAGAAGTTGCAACGAAGTACAATATACCACTTTACGCGATCGTGATAAAGGAATCCATCATCGATGCCATCACAGTGATGAGGAAAGAGATCGCCGAGGCTACCGATAAAGTGATCGGGATCATAAAGCGGATCCTGGATGAAAAGACCAAGGTTGGAGATAAAGTATTCATAATAGGAGTTGGAAATACGTTAGGGATCGGTCAGTAAGGGATTGTTATGAGACTCCCCTCTAATAAAGAGGTGAAACCGCCAGTCTATACGATCGAAGAATGTATTCAGTGTGGCTTGAAGAGTAAGAGGCTCTTTCAGGAAGGAGATTACGTGTATAAGCGGTCGGGTCAGTGTGGTAAGTGTAATGGTACCATGATGATTACCTATATCTATACAGAAAAACCTTTGACTACTGAGTGAGGATTATAACCCCACCCTCCATGGGCATTATCGTGTGCTCAGCCTGAACCACACACCTTCCGTTGGCTTCTATGAGTATCGGATAAGCCCTCAAGATCTTCATTTTTACAAGTCTGCTCAACATCGAATCTAGATCCTTCTTATTAACTGTATCTTTAAAGTATCTTGGTGTGAATGGTAATGTTCTCCATTTGGCCCATATCGTATCTATGAATGCATTCAACTCTTTATCGTCTGTCTTCTTCCTCGTTATAAGGCTATAAATATTGGTGGTACTTCCATTGACCACAACACCTGCTCCATCCATCGTCGTTAGAAAAGGTTCGATCGCATATATTGAACCGAGCTTTAAACTTGAGCTACTCGGTACCCACACATTCGGTATCGATAGACCTGCATGGATTTTATATGGCTCGATCGAATGGCCACTAAGATTTGATATAGGCTTAAAGCCCCTTTTATGCGCACCTTCAGCCACGATCCTTCCCAACTCTCCCACACGAACTCCTGCCCTCGCCACTTTGATCACCTCTTGTAAAACCTCTTCCACAGCCTGAACCATACCATCGAACTTTGGATTAAAAGATACCGTAGTGGCCGTATCTGCGATGTGGCCTTGAATATGTGCACCGATATCGATCTTCACAACATCACCATCTTGAATGATACTTTCATCATCGATGGTTGGTGTATAATGTGCAGCCACGTGATTCACACATACGTTGCAGGGGAAGGCCGGCTCACCACCCCTATCTTTGATCATCCTCTCCACAAGTTCACATAAATCTAAAAGCCTCATCCCAACGTATACTCTCTTCTTTACCTCATTCCTCACTTCCGCCGCGATTCGACCGGCCTTGATCTGCTCTTCTTTTAAAGGTATATTCATCGATTCACTTTAATCGAAAAGGGCATAAATAACTCATTCCTTAAAATCACGTAAGCTTATAACTCATCAAGAGTGGCGATAGTTTGAGGATTGATGTGTGGCAATATCATTATCATCCCAAATGACGAAGAATACCTTTCGTATCAAGGTAAAAATGGATTTATGAAGGCGACTTCTAATCTTAACGGATTAATAAATGAGTCATCGATTCGAGGTCGTAGCTGTGGGAGGGGTTTTTGACCGCATTCACAAAGGCCATAGAGCCCTACTTACAAAAGCCTTCGAGGTCGGTAGATCTGTTTTAATAGGGCTCGTATCGGATGAGTTTGCTACCAATGTTGAAGGTAAGATCCTTGAACATAGTTATGAGGAGAGGTTGATGAATCTTAAAAGGTTCTTGGAAAAGTCCTTTCCGAATAGGGATTATAAAGTATCCCGGTTGGACGATTACTTCGGTCCAGAGATATTCACGGAAGAAGTTGAGGCGATCGTGGTTAGCGAAGAGACGGTAAGTAGGGTCGGTTTGGCCAACGAATTGAGAATAAAGAAGGGTTTAAAGCCCCTAGAAGTTATCGTTGTGAAGATGGTCTTGGCCGAGGATGGTAGACCGATATCCACTACCCGTATTAGGCGTGGCGAGATCGATGAAGAAGGCAGGGTCATCCTCAATCAAAGTATCTAAACTTTATATATGTAGAGTAATGAACAATATTGCTCTAGAGTGATCAAAGATGGTAGCTGATGAACGAGAGTTCATCGTTACACCCTGGGAGGTTAAGGGCAAGGTCGATTATGAGAGGTTGGTTAAAGAATTTGGGACAGAGCTGATTACAGATGATCTATTAAAGCGCATTGAGAAACATACTGGAGAGCTTCACTATCTTTTAAGAAGGAAGGTATTCTTCAGCCACAGAGACTTAGATTGGATTCTTGACAGGTATGAAGATGGTGAGAAGTTCTTCCTATACACCGGTAGAGGGCCATCGGGCCATACCCATTTGGGCCATCTGATCCCGTGGATATTCACTCAACACCTTCAAGAGAAGTTCGATGTCGAATTGTACTTTCAAATGACGGATGATGAAAAGTTTTTACATAACCCTCACATGACGTTAAAGGAGTCTTTGGGATATACTTACGATAATGCTCTAGATGTCTTAGCGTGTGGTTTTTCACCATCGAAGACCTTCATCTTCTCCAATATCGAATATGCAAAAACGCTATACCGAATTTCATTGGAGATTGCAAAGCACATCACCTTCTCTACTGTAAAGGCTGTTTTCGGATTTGAAAATAGTACGAATATCGGTATGATCTTCTTCCCATCTATGCAGGCCGCACCCTGCTTCTTACCCTGCGTCTTAAAAGGTAAGAATATACCATGTTTAATCCCAGCGGCGATCGATCAGGATCCTTACTGGAGGGGGATTGCGAGATTCGTCGCTCCAAAGCTCGGTTACTATAAACCCGCCCAGATTCATTCAAAATTCCTCCCGGGCCTTGGTAAGGGTGGGAAGATGAGTGCGAGTGAGCCCGAGACCGCGATCTTTACCACAGATCCCATCGAAGTGGCCGAGAGGAAGATTATGAATGCTTTCACAGGCGGTAGGGCTACTGTAGAGGAGCAAAGATTGAAGGGTGGTGATCCCGATATCTGCCCAATCTATCACTACTACTACTTTTTATTCGAGCCCGACGATAAGAAGTTGAAAGAGATTTATATTGCATGTAAGTCTGGCCAGCTCCTATGTGGGGAGGATAAAGCGAGGTTGGCGAGTAGAGTAAAGGAATTTCTCATCGAACATCAGAGGAAGAGAAAAGTAGCGGAGAAGATCCTCGATAAAGTTATGCTTCGAGATTGACTCCCTACTTCGATAGATCGAAAAAGGCTATAAATCATCCCCTTTAATAGCTTTTAGGATAGTGAAAGACTTGCCAGTAATCTTACATCGACTCGAAAGATCTCTCTTACTAACTCTATTCGAACTCGGCGAGGCTACATTGGAGAGAGTGGCTTCACACTCACGATTGAATATCGATCAGGTGAGGATAGCAGTAGAGTGGCTGAAATCGAAGGGGCTCATCGATATCAAATCTATTTCACGAGAAAGAGTATCGCTCGGTGAAGAGGGGAAGAAAGTTCTGATGAATGGTCTACCAGAGAGGCGCCTTATCAATGCCCTATCGAAGCTCGGTGGAAGGGCAAATTTTCAAGAGTTAAGAGAAGCATTCCCGGTGAGTGAACAGGAGTTCGCCGCTTCCTTCGGCTATGCAAAGGAGAAGGGGTGGATAAAGATTTCGACGAAGGAAGGAAAGGCACTCGTCGAATTGGTATCTACACCGACGATCACCGATGAAGAGGTATTTTTGGAGAGATTATCGAAGGGCGATGTATTCTTAGATGAACTTTCGGAAGAAGAGCTCAAGGTTTTGAAAGTATTGGTTAAAAGGCCCAATTACCTTGTTCAGAAGCCCATCAAGACGGTCATGTTAAAGCTTACTCCACTCGGTGAGAAGACGGTTAAGAGTTTGAGAAAGAGGCGTGAAATCGATGCCCTTACTCCAGAGCTTTTGGTCAGTGGTAAATGGAAGGAGTATGTTTTAAGACCTATCGATGTGGTATCCCCAACACCTCCCATCTACCCGGGTAAGAAGCATCCGGTTCAACGCTTCATCGATGAAGTACGTGAGATCTTCGTTTCTTTAGGGTTTGAAGAGGTCGATGGCCCGCTCGTCCAACCGTGCTTCTGGAACTTCGATGCCCTCTTTACACCTCAAGACCATCCAGCCCGAGAGATGCAAGATACCTTCTACCTCTCTAAAATGAGGGCGAAGAGTATCGGAGATGATAGAATCGTGGAGAATGTAGCCAAAGTCCATTTGAACGGTGGTGATACAAATTCGAAGGGTTGGGGTTATCGATGGAGCCGTGAGCTGGCTGAAAATCTCGTACTCAGAACTCATACTACGGCTGTAACTGTAAAGTATCTGGCCGACTTCAGACCGAGTGAGGCGAGGGTATTCTGTGTGGGTAGGGTCTTCAGGAATGAGAAGACGACCTTTAAACATCTGGCCGAATTCCATCAAATTGAGGGTATCGTGGTGGGCAAGAATGTAACATTGAGGGATTTGATGGGTCTATTAAGTTGCTTCTATTCCCGTTTGGGTTTAAAAAAGGTAAAGTTCTGGCCTTCATACTTCCCCTACACGGAGCCTTCATTACAATCCGTAGTTTATATAGATCGGCTGGGCAAATGGGTAGAGTTGTGTGGTATGGGTATCTTCCGTCCCGAAGTAACCCTGCCTTTGGGTGTAAAGAACCCCGTGTTAGCCTGGGGTGGGGGTCTGGAGAGGTTAGTAATGCTCCGGTATGGAATCGATGATGTGAGAAAGCTCTATGAAAATAACTTAGGTTGGTTAAGGAGTGTGCCCATGTGCCTATAGTTACAATATATTACAATAGAATTCAAAAACTCCTCAAGCAGAACGTCCCGATCGATCGAGTGATCGAAGCACTACCGTACCTAGGTCTGGATTTGGAAGAAAAGGGTGAAGATTATGTGAAGGTGGAGTACAATCCGAATCGGCCCGACTTCTCAACGGACTACGGTATTGCACGTGCCTTGAACGGTCTCTTCGGCTTCGAGAAGGGTGCACCTATATACGATGTTGAGTATGAAGGTATCAAAGTATTCGTAGATGATTCTGTGAAGGGTATAAGGCCTTACATAGTTTCGCTCGTGGTAAAGGGGCTAAGTCTGGATGATGAGACCATTCGGCAGATGATAACGATGCAAGAGGATCTTCATGCGGGTATCGGTAGGAAGAGGAGGAAGGTTTCGATAGGTATTCACAATCTGGATGTCATTCACCCCCCTCTCACATATACTACTGTACCACCAGACTTCCGATTCGTACCATTGAACCATACGAAGCCTATGAGTATGGAGGAGGTCTTACGTGAGACAGATGTAGGGAGGGAGTATGGAGGCATAGTAGCTGGCTTTGATCGATACCCCATAATCATCGATGCGAGGGGCGAAGTCCTATCCTTCCCACCCATAATCAACGGAGAGCTCACACGGGTAACAACATTCACCAAGAATCTTCTCATAGATATCACCGGGACCGATCTGAAGGCTATGGAGAATAGCCTCGCCATACTCGCCGCCACCTTCCACGATGCTGGGGGTAGATTGAAATCGGTAGAGATCGTTTACAGTGATGGATCGATGCTCACACCAGATATGGCACCGACTCATATGCCCATCGATCTTAACCTCATACGTAGACTCCTCGGTCTGAACCTTTCCGAATCTGAAGTGAAAGAGTGTTTAGAAAGGTCACGAATTAGTGTGATGAAAGATAATGATGGTACGAAGGCCGTAATCCCTCGCTATAGAGTAGATATCATACACCCGGTCGATCTGGTCGAAGAGGTCGTAATCGGTTATGGTGTATACAATCTTACACCCAAACTTCCACGAGGAAATATAATGGGTAGGTTCGATGAAGGTCTCGCTAGGTTGGATAGAGTAAGGGATGTTCTGACCGGTTTCGGATTGATCGAGGTCATGAACTTTAGCCTGGTGAGTAGAGAAGTACTTTACGATAAAGTCGGAAGAAGGGAGAGGAGGGTTCTGCGGGTGGAGAGCCCTAGAACGAAGGAACACGAGGTACTAAGGGATCAACTCCTTCCTTCACTTATCTTCGTAGCTTCGAAGAATCTGCACGAAGAGTATCCACAACGCATCTTCGAAGTGGCCAAGGTCTGTATACCCGATGATAGAAAACGATCTAGAGTTAGAGAAGAGTATCATGTAGCCGTACTGATCGCACATGCGGAAGCCAACTACTCTGAGGCAAAATCGCTCCTTACAGCTTTTGTACAGCAGGCTTTCAATAAAAGGGTTGAGACGAAGCCAGTCAATCATTACATGTTCACAGCTGGAAGGGTCGCTGAAGTAATCGTCGATGGCAAAAAACTTGGATATTTAGGCGAGGTTCATCCTAAAGTGCTCAATAACTTCGACCTCCGCGTTCCAGCCGTCGCTTTTGAGTTAAATCTCGAGCTTCTTGACTAGAATCGAGCTACACCCGGTCGAAGCCATGCTATCTAAAACCGTTAGTAAAAGTATAAAAAAGTGATGGATCTATATTATATAGTGGCTTTCGTCAGATCGCGTGTCCGACGGCGAGGTTTGAGCGAGATGATAACCTCGTTTACCCAGACACGCTACAGACGAAAGCCTCCCCGTGAAGAAGCGCAGCGAGAGAATGGCTATCGATGACCTGTCGTGGGTCAGAGACGGGGAACACACTTATAATCGTAAATTTTTAATATTAAGTGTTAGAGAGATGAATTAAGTAATAGTGGTAATAGTTTTAAGGGTGTGGTGGAGCGAAGGTAGATGGTATTAAAACATTACAAGTTCGATGATGAACTGATCTGTAATCTACGATCGTTCGTCAAGAAACTCAATGATGAGTGTAGCAATGGTGCATTGGTGGTCGTCGAAGGCCAAAAGGATGTGATGGCCCTTGCTTCATTAGGCTTTCGTGGAGATGTTTTCACAGTCTGCCAAAATGGGAGATTGGTGGAGTTGACCGAAGTTGCAGAAAAGTATCGAAAAACGATCCTCCTCTTAGACTTTGATGCAAAAGGTCGAGCATTGACGAAGAAGATAGCGACACTCTTGAGTGAAAAGAGGAGGGTAGTAGACTTATTCTTCAGAAGAATGTTATTATCGACTACGAAAGGTAGAGTGAGGAAGGTTGAGGAGCTTATAAACTTTCGAGAGTATTTTGAACTTCATCCAAAGCTTGAATGAATATTTAGCTTATTCAAATCAAATCTAATTTAGATTCCTTATGCTTATGAAAAATTTGGTAATCGATTAAACGCATTAATATCTCTAGAGCATGGTCTTATTGGTTAGTGTCGGATTCGCACAGAAAAAATTATTTTTTCAAAAAAACTTGACACTGAATGTAACACAGAAATCTACAAGCTTTAAGAGTCTGAAGTCCTTTGAGGACTTCATCCAACTTAAAAATGTTATCTAGCTCAAAAATTCGAACCTACTGAAATTCACCCGTTAGTGTTTAATGTGAGTATTTAAAGGATTATGATATCCAAACTAGAAGCTAAATCACAATATGAAAAATTCTTTCCGATGATGATCTGTAGTTAATCCCTATCTCTTATAGAAGGGCTTATATGTAAGGATTACAGTATTAGCTCAAGTGTGTATACTTTTCGATTATAGGGGGTATCGTGATGCCAGAAAGTTTACCGAAGTACCTTATAAGGTTAAAATTTGAAATAGATGGCATAGTCGAAAGGCCAGATATCATAGGGGCGATATTCGGACAGAGTGAAGGATTATTCGGTCCAGAGTTAGATCTGAACGAGCTTCAGAGGACATGGAAGGTCGGTAGGATAGAGATCAACCTAAAGTCTACAGATGGGAAGACTTACGGAGAGGTACTAGTCCCCGTATCTACCGATATATCCACAGCTGCACTTATCGCTGCAACGATAGAGAGTGTGGAGAGGGTCGGGCCGTATTCAGCCCGCTTCCATCTCACATCCATCGATGATGTACGTGCCGTAAAGAAGAAAGCTATTATAGAGCGGGCGAAGGCGATCGTGAAGGAATGGACTTCAAAGACCATAAGTGAGAGTGAAGAGGCTTTAAGGTCCATAGCAGAATCGGTGAAGAGGGGTAACTTAATTACATACGGTAAGGAGGAGCTACCGGCCGGTTCTGGAGTATACACTTCCGATACAGTCTTCCTCGTAGAGGGCCGGGCCGATGTGATCAACCTTTTAAGGGCTGGTATTGAGAATGTGATAGCCTTGAACGGTGCCAGAATCCCTGAGTCCATCATCAAACTATCAAAAGAGAAGAAGTTGATCGCATTTCTCGATGGAGATCGAGGTGGCGATCTCATATTAAAGGAGCTCACCCAGACGATCCCCATCAAAGGGGTAATTAGAGCCCCTCCGGGTAGAGAGGTCGAAGATCTTACGCCCATGGAGATCTTAGAGTTGATCAAGGGTGGAATTCAGGCCGAACCTCAGCCTGCGGAAGCGAAACTACCTTTAACTACATATGAGTTGGAAAAGATAAAAGAGCTTTACCCACAACTCAATGGGACTTTAGAGGCGGTGATACTCGATAAAGAGCTCAATGAGTTATCACGCATTCCTATAAATGAATTGATCACAAAACTCGAATCTATACAAGGGGCGAAGTATTTGATCTTCGATGGTATAGTTACTCAGAGGTTGATCGATGCTTGTGAGAAGGCCGGTCTAGAAACGATCGTAGGCCATAGAATCGGAGAAGTTACCCGAAGGCCTCATGAATTGAATATACTTACCTTTCAACAATTGAATTTAAAGTAAAAATCACATTCAAATGATCATACACCAATTCATCCCCGAACGTGGTCTGATTACAATTACACCCGAAGATCTGGACGATCTGTGGTATCTACGCCGCTTCATCAAAGTCGACGATCTGATAGAGTCGGAGACGAGCAGAGTGGTAAAGCGTGCTGGTCAGTATGCCCGACCAGATAAAGGGGAGCGGATTCGGGTCCACATCAAATTGAGGGTTAAAAATTTGAAGATGAGTAATGAATTGGATCGGTTGAGGATAACGGGGGTTATCATCGAAGCATCGAACGAAATCGTACCGAGGGGTTCTCATCACACATTAAACATCACACATGGCCATACACTCTCTCTAAAGAGAGATAGGTTTAATGCCGAGGATATCCGTTTTATTCAAGCCTTACACAATAAAGATACGCGCTTCATCATAGTGGCTATAGACCGTAGAGAGGCTGGCATAGGCATAATTCAAGGAACACACATGCGAATTCATACCGTAATCAGATCTGGCCATGGTGGGAAGCATTACGATGAATCGGTCAATATCGATGAGTTTTACAACAAAGTCGAGGAGGTTTTGAAATCGATCTATACTAATGG
>JANXEG010000016.1 GCA_025058425.1 Nitrososphaerales archaeon | reverse complement strand
TCAGGTCCGGCAGGATCAACCGGAGTCGTAAAGCACGATTGAGCTAATATAGGGAGCACACGACCCACATCGGATTCAACATCATACGTTGAATCTTCATCTTGTAAGCGTATCTGGAGGTCTGCATCTCATCGCAAGGGCTTAAGCCCTTGAGCTTGACACAAACGCCGCCGATGATACGCCACTAAAATTAATGGACTTAGTTTAATATAAGTTTTGCTTAAAACTAAGTCACATCCTGATTCTAAATAAGGTTTCAAATAATACTTGTTGAAGTCTTTGATAGTAACGGAAGCTTTACACCAGATCTCAATAAATCTCAAGATAAATCTAAATCTCAATCTCAGCATATCATAAGGATCGATCTTTATCAATAAAGATTAAGACAAAACCTTTTATAAGTATACTTTTGCCCCTTCCATAACAATTGCATTCACAGGGCACAATGACACACAGAGCCCACAACCATCACAATTCGATCTATCTATCCATGCAACCTCTTTCTCTTCGGTTTTAATCGTTATCGCATCGTAAAAACACCAATTTAAGCATAATTTACATCCGGTACATCGTTCTTCATTTACTATGGACCATAACTTCGTCTCCCTATCGACTTTATCGAATGGTAGTATCTGGGGGATTGTAATCCCTTTAAACTCCTCCACTTTGCTAAAACCTTTCCTTTCCATAAACTCTCTTAAATTATCGATGAAGTCCTTCACAACACCATAACCCAATCTTCCATACATAATCGCCGTACATGTTTGAACGGTCGAGGCTCCACACATTATACATTTGATGACATCCTGCCACGTCCAAATACCGTTTGTAGCAGAAATGGGTATCTTGATCTCCATCGTCAACTTTGCGATCCACTTCAATGTAATCGGTAACATCCATGGCCCCCCAACTCCAGCGAATGTCGAGTGTAATAGAGGCCTACCACTTTCAAGGTCGATATCTAAAGCTGGGAATCGGTTGATGGCCGTTATACCATCGACACCCACCCTTTCGAGCTCCTTCGCAACTTCGACCACATCGACACCCTCTGGTGTCAATTTAGCAAATACTGGTACGCTAATATCATTCTTAACAGACCTTACGATCTCTGCACAGGACTTTATATCACGCCCCGTCTCAAAACCCATCTTTAAACCTTTTGGATGAGGGCATCCAAAATTTAATTCGATCATATCCACACCCGCTTCTTCCATCATCTTCGATAATCTTACCCAATCTTCAATACCTTTACCGGCTACGCTACCTATCAGAATGGTACCTTTTTCTTTACAATACTTCCTTACTTCTTTTACTTCATCAATCCATTGCTCAGGTGTATACGTTGAAAGGAACTCACAAGAATAGTTGGAGAAACAGTAAGGCCATGCCTTTTTATAAAGGATTGTAAACCTTGGGCGAACATACCTCCTCATCGTCTCCTCTGAAGATATACTTTTTGTAACTATTGCGCCAGCACCACTATCTACAGCTTTCTTCATATACTTCGCATCCTTTGTTGGTGTGGCCGAAGCTATTACGATAGGGTTCTTAAATTCTATACCACATACATTTACACTAAGATCTACAGCCATTCTACTTCACCCGATCTCCATATGGGTAATTCCATCATTAAAGATTGCGATATTGCTCTAACATCATTACAATTTTATTACCAATTCAAATTCGAATTTGAGTATTTTGAGTAATTTGAATTATTTGAGTTATTTGAGTTTAATCTGAATCTCTACGGCTTTATCACTTCCACTCTATAACTAGTTGTAATCCTCCTTTCCAATATGGGATCGTAAATGCTTACTTCAAACCATGGTGAGTAAATTATCTCACTCGATAAGGTCGGTATCGTACCAGAGAATAGTATCACACCTTCCTCTCTAATATTAAAGATCCTCATCAGATCCTCCACACTTAATAGAGCCTTAAGCTTCGCCCTCTGATACAATTCCTTCTTCCATTCTTCACCGATGTACGATTCTATGATGATTTCATCCCAATGATCTTTAATTTCATCATAAATCCAAACTTCTTTCGCTATCACTTTACGATACATCCATTTTGAACTCAATATATCTACCTTCTCTAACCATCTATCGGTGTGGTCACTCCCGACAGTTACATAAATCATCTTACCTTTATCGATCAATATTACATATTCAACCTCGCCGGAAGTCTTTTCACTACATACCTCAACCTTCTCATCACATGTAAGCAAGTATGGTGGTACGGAGAAGATCGTTGGAACCTTACTCGGTACAGGTACGCCGATCTTCATCAATTCCTCTATATGCTTCTTAACCGATTCTTGATCTCTGCCCGAATATCCCGCAAGTAATAATCTCCTTACTTCAAATTCTAATCTTCCTAACCCTCCCTTACTCCTTACTATCAGATCGATCTTCTTAACCATCTCCTTTACCCTTCCCTTTAAACCCATAATATCTGATTTCAAATGTTATACATCCATTAGGCGATAGATAAGGCCCATGCTTCATGCCAGGTGGTCTACAACCGTACATACCTTTGGTCAGAGTCAGATTCTTTCTTTTATCGATGAGCATTCCATCTAAGATGAAGACTTCTTCCCAAAAATCGTGCTCGAGTATGTGTGGAATCTCAGCTCCCGGATCGAATCGGAGCAATCTCGTATATGCCCCAGTCTCATCATCAAAACTTAAAATCTTTTCATAAACTTTTTCATAACCTTCGACTTTCTTCCATGGGATATCATCTATACTGGATATCTCCCTCTCTTTCTTGGCCAAGTTATCACCTTCAAAGCATTTAAGTTGATGCCTCCAGTAATATTTAAACAGTACCAAAGTGTGATATAGCAAGAAGGCGATCTCGTGTGTCTAAAGAGATGACGATGTTGGAACATCTGGAAGAATTGAGAAGTAGATTGATAAAGATAATGGTAGCATTGATCGTCATCTTTGCCATCGTCTTTAGTTTTAGAATTCAAGAGTATAGGATTGGGGAATTCTCCTTCCCCTTCCTCTATCCCGATATCTATAACAACTTTGCTATGCAATTTGTGAATAAGATCAAAGCAGATGTAGTCCCCGAATACGTCCAAATAATCGTAACTACGCCTCAACAGGCATTTCTATCGGCGGTTTACATCGCGATCTTCCTAAGTATCATAATCGGTATGCCCGTCATAATTTATGAAATAGGTGCATTTGTGAATCCCGCATTATATCCCCATGAGAGGAGGCTGATCCTCACGATACTGGGCCCAGCTACCGCCCTATTTATCTCTGGCTGCTTATTCTCATATACGTTCGTAATACCATGGGCATTCGCCTTCCTCTACCGTTATGCCCTCAGCTTTGAAGCTATGACCACGATAACCTTGGACAGCCTTATCAGCTTCGTCCTTCTATTCCTTTTTGCATTCGGCATCGCATTTCAATTACCTATAATCATGTACCTATTGACGAAGATGGGTGTTGTAGAGCCCAGTTTTTGGAAGAATAACTTTCGAGTAGCGATCGTAATCATCGTAATCTTTGGAGCGATCATCACGCCAGATGGTAGTGGTATAACTATGTGGTTTATTGCTTTACCAATGCTCCTACTCTATAGCGCTGGTTATCTCTTCATAAAGTATAGAGTAAAGGGGAAGGTATCCACATCTTAGATAGGCATGAAGTAATGAAGTAACATGAAGTTGATTAGGAAGTAATAAGAGAGAATGGGAAATGCATACACAATTATATGCATATATATTTGGCAATAGATCATATTATATGGGTTAAAAATGCAAAGTTTGGTACTGCAGATCTTCGGCCTACATGGATGGGAATGGATAATAATCGTATTCATAATTCTCCTCCTCTTCGGTTCGAAGAAGGTTCCAGAACTCGCCCGATCACTCGGGAGGGCCGTAAGTGAATTTCAAAGGGGCAAGGCAGAATTCGAGCGCCAGATAATGGAGATATCTACATTACCTTCCCCTTCACCCACACCGAGTGTACCACCGAAGATCGAATCTACACAAAAGATTCAGGAGGCTAAAGCTCAAGAAGCTAATGAAGGTGAAAAGTTGGTGAAGGTGGCGCGTGAGCTTGGTATAGCTACCGAAGGTAAGACGAGTGAGCAGTTGAAGGAAGAGATCAAGAAAGCATTGGAAGCCACTTAAGTTACAGCAGCCTAAAGTGCGCTAAGAATATCTAAGAATATCTCTATTTAAACCAGATTCGAACCAGATGGGCCTTATTTAAGAATCTATTCGCGATTGTAGAGGTTTTTCAAATTTCTTAAACTCCATAAGATTATTCGGAACATCGATCGGCCTTATGAATTATTTATTCATTTGGTGTCAGATTTTCGGAAGAAAAATAATTTTTTCTTTGCAGATTGGCACCAAACCTTTTGAAATTCATCGATCATCACTTATCTTCAGAAAAATACCCTTTATACCAAACTCTTCTATACATAAAGATCTTTTTCTTAATCTTAGAACTATATTCGATATTCGATTTAGACTTAGCGACTGAATGGCTTGATCGTAGAACTTATGGGAGTGATGAGAGGCTGCGGATATATGCCTATGAGTACCGTCAGTAGAGCGAGTAGGATCAACGGAGCTACCATAAGAATACTCGCTTCTTTGATATGAGAATTCCAAGATCTTGGGCCGAATAGTGTCCTCTTTATAGTCCAAAGGCCGTAGGATGCTGTGATCGCTGTAGATATCAAGGCGAATCCAACGATCGCGCTCCTCGCAGCGAAGTCTGGAGTGCTATAAAGCAGAGCACCTGAGAATATCATCCATTCGCTCTGAAATCCATTAAATGGTGGTGTACCGGCGATACCAAGGAACCCAATCACCATAGCTACTGCTGTATAGGGCATCTTCGATGCAAGCCCGCCGAGCCTATCGATCTCTCTAACGTGGATTTCATGCATAAAGATACCAGAAACCAAGAAGAGCATCGCCTTACATGTGGCATGGCTGAAGTAATGTAGCATACTGCCTACGATCGCCAATGGTGAATTTGTGGCTATACCAAATAGAATGTAACCCATCTGGCTGATACTCGAATATGCGAGTAACCTTTTCAAATCGCTCTGCCTCAAAGCCATCAGCCCGCCATAGATCATCGTGAATAAGGATTGCAAGATTAGTATAGATGAAAAATTGGTAACGATGTGTGGATAGCTACCATACACGAACCTTAATATCCCATAACCACCGATACCGATCATCGCTGGCGAGAGTAGAGCGCTGATCGGTGTGGGCGCTTCTGCATGGGCGTCTGGTAACCACGTATGGAATGGAAATATGGCGAGCTTGACCATCAAGCCTAATAGCATCAAGAGGGCTGCGATCTGGCCCAGCGTTGGATCGGGCTTAAATCCTTTACTCAGCAACCTTTGAATTTCAAATAGATCGAAGGTACCATAGACCATACCTGTAGCTAGTATACCTATGAGTAGTGATAAAGCCCCTACGTGAGTATATATAAAGTACTTGAATGCGACCTTCTCTCTTAACCCGGTACCCCATTGATTTATCAATGCCCACGAAGGTATGAGCATGAGTTCAAAGAATAGGTAGAATTCGATAAGATCACTCGCCAATACGGAGCCGATCATACCTGCCGAATAGAGTAGGTAAAGTGTGAAGTAGGTGCCTATGCCATCTTCATGCTCCATGTACTTGATGGAGTATAGTGATATCAACGTTGCCAATATTACGATTGTAAAGCTCATGAATAGACCGAGCCCATCACCGTTGAGCCCGAATGTAAGCCCTAAGTCTGGAGACCAGCTGTACCATACTATGCAGGGCTCCCTATTAGGATTCAAGTAACTTTGAACGAGCAGATAGCTTATGAAGATCGTCGATATAAGGAGGATTATAAACGTGAACCGCCCACTCCTCCTCCCTTTCAGTAGATGGGGTATGGGTGAAGAGATCAACGGTAAGATCAGGGCTGTGAGTAGTAAGTATTCATCCATAGCCTCAAAACCTCAAAACCTCAAAACGATTATGAGGAATGTGATGAGCATGATCATCCCCAGCACCGCACCGATCAGATAATCGTTCAGTACTCCCGTATGTATCTTCCTCAATCTGTTGGAGATACGCACCGTACGATCCGCTATCATATAATTGAATCCATCTACGATGGGTGATTCGAACCTATCATGAATAATCCTACTCAAGACTACCAATCTATCTGCAATTACATACCAAGCGCGATTCATGTACCAGCGGTTGAAGAAGAACCTTTGGATCATCTTGATTACACATACATTCTTTAAAGATTCTAAGATCCTACCATCTTTCTTTACGTAGAGTAAATACGATACGGTGGAGCCGATGAATAAAGATACGATCGAGGCTATTATCGGTAGATAACCATAGCCCGTTACAACCTTCTTACCCTCATCTTTACTCACATGTATCAGATAGTGGCTCAACATATCTTCGAAGGTGTGGTGTAAATTACCCTCCAAGCCGAATGGTACACCAAAACCTACCACTATGATCGATGCTGCAAGTAGTATGTAGGGAAGCCACATAACAGCTTTGGCTTCATGAATTTGGTGAGGATGATGGTTCATATGATGATGGTCATCACGATCGTGATCATTATTATGATGCTTCGCTTCCCTTACACTCTTTACATGGATGAATGTCAGAATGTACGTTCTGAGGCTATAGAATACCGTGATGATCGCAGTAACCGATGCTATAACGAATATAAATGCTAATTCCACATGTTTATACATGCCATACTCTATAGCTTTCAATATACCCTCTTTACTCCAGAACCCGCCCAAGGGAGGTACACCAGCCAATGCCAATACACCTATCAACGTCGCTACGGATGTGATCGGCATAAATTTTGAGAGACCGCCCATATCCCTCATAAATCTCGATTCACAACTGTGTATCACCGAGCCCGATGTGAGGAATAGTGTCGCTTTGAATAGTGCATGGCTGAGGAGGTGAAAGAGCGCCGCTACATACGCTGCTACTACCGCATCTCCGACCAGATACCCAGCGACACCGAGTGAAATCATCATGTAACCGATCTGTGATACCGTCGAGTAGGCCCAGACCTTCTTTATCTCACTACTAACACTCGCTTGTGTGGCAGAGATGAATGCTGTAATAGCACCGATCCACATGATACTCGCAAAGAAGAGTCTGAGTTCTGTAAACCCGCTCTGCATAAGTAGATAAAATATTGGGAAGACCCTTGCGATCAAGTAGACACCAGCCTTCACCATCGTAGCTGCATGTATGAGTGCACTTACTGGTGCTGGGCCGGCCATCGCATCCGGTAACCATTCCATGAGTGGGAACTGGGCAGACTTGCCTATCGGGCCGAGTAGAAAGAGCAGAGCGGTCGGGATTAACAACCCTAAGTTTGAGAGCTTTGAAGCCCAACCTAGATCCTTCCCTAATTCAATGAGATTGAATGTACCCGATTGTGAAAATATGATAAATACAGCTAGTAGAAGCCCCACATCGCCTAGACGTGTAGTGATGAATGCCTTCATACCACAATGTGATGGTGCATACTCTTCTACTCCCTCCCCAACCCACTTTGTACGCCTTTCCTTCTCATCATCTTCATACCAATGGCCTATGAGTGCGTAAGAGCATAGACCCACACCCTCCCATCCGAACATGATCTGAATGAAATTATCTGAGAGGACGAGTAGAAGCATATTTCCGATAAAGAGGTTCATGAAGAACCAGTACCTAGCGATCCCTCTATCCCCTTCCATGTAGCCAAGGCTGTACACCATTATGAGGAATGATATCCATGCAACTACGTTCGCCATAAATACACTTAGAGGATCTACGAGTAGACCGGCCTTTAAGGTAACACCGGGTGCATCGATCCATTTCACAGAGAGAATGGGCGTACTGTGGTAAGCCCCTCCCTTCAGCACATTCGGATAGGCGAATATGATGAGTGTCGAAAATATCGCGGCAAAGAATGAAGATGCTAAAGCACAAACATCTCTAAGCTTATGGTGGAACTTGTGAAATAGAAGTGAAAGGACCGCTCCTATGTACGGGATTATCCAACAGAGCCACGGTGAATATTCTAAGATCGCTATCACTTCACCAACACCTGTTCTATATATCGTTCACGCCCAAAAGCACTCTCGACGGCGGGCTTGACCAGATCGATACCGATCTGTGGAAATATCCCTAGGATTACGATAAGTATGGTGAGGATGACCATAGGTATGAGCATGGAAATGGGTGCTTCTCTTACATGAGTTATATCACTCTTCGCTTCTCCCAAGAAGATCTGTCTAAACGCTCTTAGCATATACGCTGCAGCTACAATACTCGTTACCACACCCACTACTACATAGATGGTATAGCTGAGCTCACCAGTTTCTATACCCGCCTTTAGTATGATGAATTTGCTGATGAAGCCATTGGTGGAAGGGACCCCTACTATGCTCAGTGATGCGATGAGAAATACTATCGCCGTGATCGGCATCTTCTTTATCAAACCTCCGAGCCTACTCATCGACCTTATTTCAGTGCGGTAGATGACGGAGCCAGCGGCTAAGAATAGAAGTGCCTTCGTTATCGCATGATTAACCACATGGAGCAAAGAACCGGTAAGTGAGAGTTTAGAGCCTATACCGATACCAAAGAGTATGAAACCGATATTCAGTACCGTTGAGAAGGCGAGCATCCTTTTAACATCATCCTGCACGAGGGCTATGTATGCTCCTACAATCATACTAAATGCTCCAAAACCAGCCAAGTATGGCATCAGATCGTTAGAGATCGATAATCCATATATGGTATAAAGCAATCTGATCATCGCATATACACCTACCTTCACAAATACGCCCGATAGTATTGCGCTTATTGGTGATGGCGCGGCCGGATGCGCATCGGGGAGCCACGTATGCATAGGTGCCATCGCCGCCTTTATACCGAAGCTCCATATGAGGAATGCAGCAGCGATAGGTATCACATAGTTACCATTAGTTCTTGCACCTTCCAAGAATGTGCCAGTCGATACCCTTTCAGCAATACTCGCCATCGTGAGCACGCCGAAAAGGCCATAGATGAGCGCAACACCGAGTAAAAGGAATACCGTACCTATCGCGCTGATCATCGCATACTTGAAACCCGCTTCCACAGGCTCCCATTCATCCTTCCTAAAGGCAACAAGTCCATAGGATGCTATCGCACTGATCTCAAAGAATACGAATAGATTGAAGAGATCTCCAGTCAAGATGATACCATTCATACCACATAGCATAAGGCAGATCAGGGCGTAAAAGTAGCTGTGCCCATCATCATGCTCCATATACCTGTAGCTATAAATGGTTGAAAATAAAACGATCAGTGAGACTACTAAAGAGAATAATGAGTTTAAGGCATCCACAGCGATCACTATGCCTATTGGTGGTGACCAACCTCCCATTTTATGGATGATTACCTTACCATCCTTTGTGTGGGTATAGAGAATCAAGGAGGAGATCATTGCAATAAATGTAACTATGGATGTTAATGTAACGTGAACACTTCTTGATACACGTTCTCCCAACAGTATGAGCAAAAACCCAGCCATCATCGATGGAATGATTGCGAATATAGGTAAAGCATCGATTTGAATCATAAATCACTCACATCAAACCAAATTTAATTCATCATCCCCATCATCATACTCATCATCTTACATAATGTTAGCCACGAAGCCTCCTCACCTTCTTTACGTTCAAGGTTCCATAGACTCTATACACATTAATAGCTAAAGCCAACAGTGCTGCAATTACACTCAACCCTATCACTATAGCTGTAATTACGAGTGCTGGTGGTAAAGGATCTACGGCCTTCGACGCAAAAACCTCTATCTTACCGATGTATTCTTCGGTAATACTTGGCGGGATGCCACCATATTTGTAACCCAAAGCTATGAGTAATAGATTTACACCATCTCCCAGTAATGCGTATCCGAATATCTTCTTCAAGAGGTTATCCTTAAAGATTATAGCGTAAAATCCGATGAGTAGGAGGATCAGCGCCCCTATGTATATAATATTCAATCCATAATCACTCCCTCGTGAGTAAGTAGAGTGCTACGATGAATGCGGCAGCTACGTGTAATGCCTCCCAGATATTGAACAATCCGAGAGAGCCACCACTAAATATGAGTGTAGGAAATCCCTTTGGATATACACCTACATTCTTGAAGAAATAGGAGCTGAAGATGAACCCGATCGTCGGTATAATGGAGATCATCAAGGCTGAAAAGGCCCATAAAGACCTTCCAACCCTGAATACCAACCTCCTCTCCTGTGAAGGCAATCCATACGCAAGTAAAAGGAGGATTATGGTCGATGTGATCACTACACCTGCTGGAAACCCTCCGCCCGCTGTTATATGCCCATAAATAGTAATGTAAGTTGCAAGTAAGAGAAAGATCGGTACCAATATTCTAGTCATGGTCTTGACGATTATCGTCATCCCCTCCATCTTCTCACTACCTCCTCATTCTGAGTAATGTGAGAACGACCACAATTGCAGTAAATAGCACGGTAGTTTCGCCGAGCGTGTCATAGCCTCTATAATCCCACAAGATCGCATTCACAACGGCCATGGCTCCAGTATCATTCAACGTATTCCTCAAGAAGTACTCGCCAAGTGGATATGGATGATTGCCATAAGGTGGGAGGTCTTGTAGTGCGAAAGATATTAAGATAAGAAGAGTTAGGATGATCATTAAACTAAATGCCCTTATGAATCTATCCCTCAATCCTCCCACCTCTCAGTCCTTCTCAATGCCAGTATGAACAGAAATGTAAGTGCACCACTCCCTACGGCGATCTGTGTAATCGCTATATCTGGTGCTTGAAGTAGGTAGAATAATGCTGCTAATACAACCCCTTCTACTCCTAATACAATAACCGAATAGAGCAGATCTCTCAACTCTACAACTACGATAGCTAATGCGATCAAAATTGTGATGAATATGTAAAGGAGCAGATCGTAGCTAACTATGATCAAGCCCACCCGCCTCTTTTAGCTTATCACCAACCGAACCATTCCATAAAGGTACCCCGCTCTTATACGCTGCCCTTATTATCGCATGGGATGATACGGGCGATGTTACGAAGATTATGGCAGCTACCACTATAGCCTTTATAGAGAATAGAATGTTGCTCGTCAACATGAAGAGTGCTGCACCACTACTTAAAAGTAATGAACCTCCTATGATCGTTACATTGGCTGCGTGAATTCTTGTATAAATATCTGGAAACCTTAACAACCCGATACTACCGATCGTGGAGCAGAATAATCCGGCGATCATTACTACATAGGATACGATCTCAAGTATTACCATCAGCTACCGAGCCCCCTACCTTCAAGATACTTAGCAACCGTCAACGAGCCTACGAATACCAGTATTGCGAGTAGTATCGTTACATCGAGTAATGAGTATTCACGAGTTATCAACGCAAAATAAATCATAACCATTATCATAGAATAGCTGATGACATCCGCTGCCACGACCCGATCCGGCCCCGTAGGTCCTAAGAAGAGTCTAACTGTCGCTAGTATTATTGGGATGGTGAGTGCATATGTTATCATTAATATAAAGGTGTTCATTTACAAAACCTCATAATTCCTCTTTCAAAATCTGAAATTAACATTCTATAACAATCTTCGAGTTTGAAACTCTCGACATATATCCAATGTATAAAGTACCTCTTTCTCTTTTCATCCACCTCTATAGTTACTGTCCCGGGTGTATTTGTTACAGAATTGGCCACCAAGGTAATACCAAGGTCAGATTTCAAGTGGTAGGGTGCTTCAACGATACCCGGCTTTAAAGCCCCCTTTCCCTTCAATACAAACTTGATAACGCTCCAATGTGCTTTAACTTCTGCATCGAATAAGTAATAAAGAAGGTATCTTAGAATATTTATCCATTTGATAGGATCTATCAAACTCCTTACTTCGCCCTCTATCACTAATCTATAGGTAAGGATCGATATGATGAGTGAAGCAATACAACCGATCAGAATCGTATCGAATCTAATGCTTAAGGTTAGAAATATCCAGAGGAGGAGGAGAATTGTAAAGAGTATGAAAATCTTTTCTACCACGTTATATGATGCCTTCGTCATTGTCATTAGGATTAGGTTTCTAAAAATGGAGTAAATAAACTTTTTACAATTAAAATTCACTTCCATTTATCAAAGAATGAACAGTTTTTATGTGGAAGAATGTAAAAATATAAAAATTTAGTATTCAATTTATTAGGATTGATGCCTTGATCGTTAAGGAAGTCTATGTAAAGAGTATCTTATCGGAATCTAAAGCCTTCGATTACACTGTGAATCCTTACATCGGTTGTGAATATGGCTGTGTTTACTGTTATGCGCGGTGCATGAAAAGATTTACCGATCACAAAGAAAGGTGGGGCGATTTTGTCGATGTTAAGATCAATGCCGCAACCCTACTTCAACGTGAAGTGAATAAGAAAAAGGTTGGGAAGGTCTGGGTGAGTGGTATGTGTGACCCATATCAACCTCTAGAGGAGAAGTATAAGATCACAAGAAGTTGTCTTGAAATTTTAATAAAGAAACGGCGGCCCATTATAATACAGACAAAATCGACACTAGTACTACGTGATATCGATCTCTTGAAGAATTATAAAGATATTGAAGTAGTTCTCACGATAACGACTGGTGATGAGAGGATTAAAGAGATCTTCGAACCGAAGGCACCATCGATCAAAGAAAGAATAGATACTTTAAATAGACTACATTCTCTTGGTATCAAAACCTGTGTGATGATCGCCCCTCTATTACCAAAGGCCGAGGAACTTGTCGAAGAGATCGATGGGATGGTGGATTATGTGATGATCGACAAAATGAATTACCATTATGCGGACTGGGTCTATAAAAAGTATGGGTTGGAGTATGCTATGAGTGATGATTTTTTCAAGAAGAAGAAATTCGAGTTAATAGATGCATTTAGGAAGCTGGGCATATATTGTGAACCATTATTCTGATAAGTGATACTGAACCATGGTAATACTAAAACTTTTTTTAATTACTTAAAATAATTAGAATAATTACTAGTTACACAAAAAATTTAATAATTCTATCAAAAAAGATCTGGATGATAAGTAGGAGAGGTTTTGCGTTGTTTGAGACGATCATCGATATGCTAGTGCCTTCCGTTATACCAATATTCATCGCATCTTTCTCATTATACACTATTAGGATCATCAAAGGGCCTACTATCCCAGATATGGTACTTGGTGTAAGTTGTCTCTCTATTAACTTGATATTCTTAATGGTCCTCCTTGCAGTATACTTTAGATCTCTTGTCCTTATTCCATGTGCATTTATGCTTCTTTTATGGACGTTCATTCTTGACATCTTTATGGCTAAGTATCTTGAAAGGAGGGAGCTCAGTGGCTGAATTACTCGAATTTATCAGACTCGTAATATTCTACCTCGGTGTACTCTTAGTTATCCTGGGCGCTATCTTAGACTTCATTGGAGCGTTGGGGCTTTTACGATTCCCCAACTTCTTCGTTAGGTTGCATGCTTCGACTGTAGGTTGTGTAGGAGGCGGTGCATACCCAATCTTCGGAGCCGGTTTGATCATCATGAGCGCGAATATCTTCGGAGATTGGGGGTTCTTTGCAGGTATATTCGTCTTTCTAATCGCCGGTCTGACCTTTCTTGCAACCGCTACTAGCTCTCATGCTTTGGCTAGGGCTGCTCATAGATCCAAGACCGTTCCCGTGCAGCCTAAATTCTGTGACCATCTTGAAGAGGATAGGTTAAGAGTGAGAGGGGTGTAAGAATGCTACCTATACATGAAATCTTTTTACTATTCCTATTTGTGTTAGCTGTAATATTCTCGTTACTTGCCATCATGGATAGAGATCTTTTAAAGTCCGTGGTCTATTCAGCAGCCTTCTCCATAACCTTTGCCCTATCATACTACTTATTGATGGCCCCTGATATCGCTCTAGCTTATATAGCTGTGGGTGTGGGCATCTCTACAGTACTTCTTCTTTACGGTTTGAGTAAGACTGAGAGGTTTGAAGAAGCATGAAGAAGGCCCAAAGAACTAAAGAGAATATCATCGGTGTTGCCCTAGCTCTTATACTCTTCGCTATAATCTTTGCAATCTTCGCAGGTGTAGTGGGCTACTTACCGACATCGGAGGTTAGGGAGTTGGGAAAGTTCTACCTCATCAACTCCCTAAATATCTATGAAAAGGAGTTATGGGCTGCAACTCCCGAAGCCGTAACCGCCATAGTCTGGGATTACAGAGGTTTAGATACACTCTTCGAAACATCCGTATTCTTTTTAGCGGTGATAGGCTCGATGGCGATCTTTAGGCTAAAGGGTTGGGTAGGTGCTGAGCCACCGAGGGGAGAAGGTCTTTCATCGATAGTAAGGGTCTGTGTAAAGATCATGTTCGTTCTGATACTCACAGCATCTGCGAGTCTAGCTATACATGGCCAATTGACACCGGGAGGTGGTTTCCAAGGTGGTGCATCATCCTCTATCGCACCAACCCTTATAATAGCGGCCTTTTCGGCATGGATGCTAACAAAGCTCGGTTTTAGAAGGGAGAAGCTCATAACCTTTCAAGCACTAGGCCTCATCATAATTACGCTAACTGTCTTCATCCCGTTGATCTTAGGAGGGTTTTTGATGCAGAACCAGCCCAAACCCTGGTCCGGTTTTCCAGGCTACCCTGCTGGTCAAGAAGGCTTCTTCCTTGGAGGCTCTCTAATCTTCTACAACATAGGGGAGTTCTTTAACATCGCTGCAGGTTTCGTAATCTTGTTCATCTTACTTTCAATCCCCGAGCAAAGGCACATAAAAGATATCTCTGAGGAGTCTGAGAAGTAATGAACGCCCATACCCTGCTCTGGGTATTTTTATATACGGCCTTGGCCCTGATAATCATAATTTCGATCTATGGTATCGTAGTCAGGCCGAATGTATTGAAGAAGATCATAGCCCTGACCATATTCGGAGATACCGCCAACACTCTGATAATTCTCGTAGGTTATCGTTCTGGTAAGCTACATACGCCAGAACTCGATACTCTGAATCCTACTAGAGAAGAATTGATTCAATTCGCCCTATCCTCCGTAGACCCGCTCCCTCAATGCCTCGTACTTACCGCTGTAGTCATCAACATGTCGATAACTGCCCTCCTCGTATTTCTGAGCATTCAGCTCTATAGGCATAGAAAGTCTCTTGATGTGAGGAAGATCGTAAGGTTGAGGGGTTGAACTTTGAAACTCGCTAGGATCATTCTAATCGCAATTCCTCTATACATCTCTTACATGTTATTCTCCGGCTCGGCCAGTCTCTTCGACCTTTTTTTAGGCCTCATAATCGCATTGTTGATCTCATCCATATTCTCAAACCTCTTTGTGGAGAAGACCGAGAAACTTATCGATGTTAGAAGATGGGCTTGGTTCATTGCTTACTTTATTCACTACCTTACGATCGATGAATTCAAAGCCCATCTGGACGTTATAAAGAGAATCTTACATCCTAAAATGCCCATCAATCCAGGAATAGTAAGGACGCCCTATCGAGTCGAAACAGAATACGGTTTGGTACTTACCGCCAACTCGATAACCAACACCCCTGGAACGGTCGTCGTCGATTACGATGAAAATCGTAAATTATATTATGTGCATTGGATAGATGTAAAGTCGCCTGAGGAGGTTGTAACGGAGAGTGAGATATCAGAACCATTCGCTAGATTCGCTAGAAGGATATTCGATTGAGGTGGTTGAGTGATATGATCTTCCCACCCGTGGGCCTTGCCGTAATCACACCCATCGTTCTCGCCTTCATCACCCCTCTACTGAGCATCATTGTAAAGAGTAGGAGAATTCTACAGACCTATACGGCAGCTGCGACATTCATCATCTTAGTAATCACTTCTATAGTCTTCCTTAATTCTTACATCGTCACACCGAATAAACCCCTCCTCTACCTCTTTGGAGGCTGGCCCGCTCCCGTAGGCATCGTATACGAAGTGGATAGATTCAATGCGCTCATAGGCCTCCTAATCTCATCTATAATGTTCCTCATAGCGCTCTACAGCTTAAAGTACCTTGAGCATGACGATGGTGTTGAATGGTACTGCACACTCTTACTCGGTATAGAAGCGGGTATGTTAGGGTGTGTTTATACGGGTGATGCCTTCAACCTATTCGTAATGATAGAAGTGATGTCGGTCTCTTCCTATGGGCTCGTGGCATTTAGGAAGAGGATCGCAGAATCTGTAGAGGCTGGTATAAAGTACGCCATATTAGGAGCTATGGCTACGACATTCTACTTTATCGCTCTAGTCTTCCTCTACGCTTCTATGAATACTTTGAATATGGCCGATGTGGCAGCGAAGCTTTCAGGGATCTACATACCCGTTACAGGTGCCCCTCAAGCTGGCTGGAAGTTTGGTATCGTACTCTTCATAATCTTCATGCTCTGGGCCTTTACCTTCAAATCTGCGGTATTTCCGAACCACTTCTGGCTCCCCGATGCGCATTCATTGGCTCCATCTTCGATATCGGCACTTCTATCGGGGCTCTATGTCTCTGTAGGTGTGTACTTGATCACACGCTTTTTATTCACGGTGTTAAGGTCGACCTCCATGATCCCTGTCCTTTCAATAGTCCTTACTGCCCTCTTCACCCTCGGTATAGTATCTGCCTTCTTCGCATCCTTCTTGATGACTGTACAGGACGATGTTAAGAGAATAATAGCTTATAGCACGATACTCAACATCGGATATATGATGATGGGGCTCGGACTCGGAACATTTCTTGGACTGAAGGCTGCAATCTACCATCTCGTGAGCCATGCAGTGACCAAAGCTCTACTCTTCCTCGCCGTAGGAGTATTTATACACTATGCTGGTTCTAGAATGATGATCGATCTTGCTGGAATCGGTAGGAGATTTCCAGTAACATCGCTATGCTTCTTCATCGGTGCTATAGCCCTTGCAGGTGTTCCGCCTCTTAATGGCTTCATAGGTAAGCTTTACCTTTACTATGCCCTCCTTGAAGTTGGATATGCACCATTCGTCATAGCTATAGTGGTTCCGAGTGTAGTAGCATTTCTAGCCTACCTAAGGATGGTCTATGGTATATGGTTCAGCCCTCCAAAGAGAAGCTTTGAAGTTGAAGGTGAGCATCCATGCTTTACTATACCTATAATCATCTTGACTGTAGCGACGGTACTATTGGGAGTACTCTCTCCATTATTCATGGAGCATGTAATCAGCCATGCGGTAGATTCCCTCCTCGATCAAAACTCTTATGTAAAGCCCATAATAGAGATCTATGAAGCCTTGATAAAGAGGTGAAAGGGTTGCTTTTAATAGCTATGCTCGGGGTATCCCTTGCGATGCTCCTTCCAGCCCTCATCATACTGATCCTCTATCTAACCTTCAAGAAATCTGTACAATCTTCCTCTGAGGAGAAGAAGGGTATATTCATCGGTGGTGAGAAGCTCGAGCCCGAAGGAGGTTTTCTACCACCGGGTGGCTTCTACTGGGCCCTTTGGAATAAAACCTTCTCCAGCACATATAGAATTCTAAGAGAGAAGATCCATACGGGTGTGTTGAACGATTGGCTCTTCTACATGATCATCTGGTTCGTAATCCTATTAATCCTACTGTTCAGGAGTGTTGCGGTTTGATGTTCGAAGAAGCTTTAATGTTTACATTCCAATGTGTGATCTTCCCGGGGCTCTTATTCACATTCATCGCATCCTTCTCTACAGAATGGTACGCTAGGAAGCTCTACGCTCGAATTCAAAACCGAGTAGGTCCGAAGTATACGGGACCATTCGGCCTTCTACAACCTTTCGCAGACTTCATAAAGCTCTTTGTGGTGAAGGAGGATATTCGGGCCAAAGGCTCCATCGGCCTTCTACCTCCCATAGCACTTACCCTTGGAATAGGCTCTCTCATAGCACTCTTACTTATGACACCAGTGGCACCATTCTTACAGATTATGGCTGAAGGTGATATCATACTTGCAGTCTACCTGCTGCTCTGGGTTACTCTCTCGGTAGTCTTGACCGGTATGGCTACCCCGAATCCATTCAACATAATCGGTACCTCTAGATTTCTCTCTCTGGTGGTTGCCTATGAGCCTACCTTTCTCCTCTCCATCCTTACTCCAATAATCTTAGCGAGTAGGCTCTTCAATACCGACTTTTCACTCTTTAAGAGCATCATGGTAAGTCCCAACGTCTGGTCTCACTCTCCTACAGCCTTTATACTGATGTCTGTAGCCCTCGGACTTTCGATATTCTCATTACAGTGTAAACTTATGTTTAAACCGTTTGATATACCCGATGCCGAAACGGAGATCATCGTAGGACCATTCACAGATTACACTGGCCCTACACTCGCTCTGATTATATTCCTTCACAACGCAGAGCTCTTCGTCCTCTCAACACTGATAGTCTACCTCTTTCTGGGAGGAGGTTACCCATTCACCGGATTGTCGGCCCTGCTACTCATCGTAATAAAATATCTTCTTGTAGTCTTTCTTATGGTTGTGATTAAGAGTGTCGTGGCTAGGTTGAAGATCGATCAGGCTATAGGCCTCTTCTGGAAGTACCTAATCCCTCTCGCGATGGTGATTACAATATTTGCCATACTCCTACCGCTATAGTTATTAAGTAGTGATCTTCCCAGTTGTAAAGGGGAATCGAATTTGTCTGCACTTTTGAAGTGGGCCCTTGCAAAGTCCCCGTGGGTCATGCACTTCTGTACCGGGTCATGCAATGCGTGTGATATAGAGGTCCTTGCAGTCTTAACTCCGAGGTACGATGTGGAGAGGTTTGGAATACTTCATAAACCTCTGCCAAGGCACTCCGATGTGCTCATCTGCACAGGGCCCGTTACAAGGCAAGCCGCTCCAAGGCTGAGACGTATCTACGAGCAGATGGCGAGCCCGAAATTCGTAATGTCTGTAGGATCCTGCGCTTGTAGTGGTGGTGTCTTCAAAGGTTGTTACAATGTACTTGGAGGTATTGATAAGGTGATTCCAGTAGATGTTTATGTACCGGGATGTCCAGTAAAGCCTGAGGCTATCATCGATGGTGTAGTAAAGTTACTCTCAAAGTTAAAATAGAGGTTGAGATTTTGAGCATGGAAGATCAACTCATCAAAAAGATTTCAGAGGAATTGAAAGACTCAATTGAAGAGGCTAGAGTTTTAGGACCGAAGAGGCTTCTCATCAAAACTCTTCCAAAGATGCATAGGGATGTCATTAAATACCTCAAGGATAAATACTCTGCCACACATCTAATTACGATAACTGGTGTAGACTTTAAAGACTTTATAGAATTGACCTATCTTCTATGGTGTTATGGTCCAGCTACGGTCGCTATGGTAAAGACTCGATTACCCAGAGATAACCCCGAAATCGAGACCATATTAGATATAATACCCGGAGCCTTGCTTTATGAGCGAGAAGTTCATGATCTTCTTGGCGTATTCTTTAAGAACCATCCGAATTTGGAAAGGACCTTTCTACCCGAAGATTGGCCCGATGGTGTCTATCCTCTAAGGAAGGATGTGAGGTTCGATCAGATATGAGCTCTATGAATATCATAATAGGGCCGCAACATCCAGCCTTGGCTGAAGCCGAAAAGTTCACCTTTAAGGTCGAGGGTGAGTACGTGGTAGATGTTGAGCCCAGGTTGGGCTACATGCATAGGGGTATAGAGAAGTTAGCTGAGCAAAGAACCTACATACAAGATATCTTTCTTGTAGAAAGGATCTGCGGGATCTGTAATGTCCCCCACACCTTGGTCTTCTGCCAGGCTGTAGAGAGCCTCGCCGATATAACGGTACCACCTAGGGCCCTATACCTAAGGACTATCGTGGCAGAACTGAACCGTTTACATAGCCACCTCCTCCTCCTAGGCTTAAGCGCCCACCTACTCGGTTTTGATACCCTCTTCATGTACATCTGGAGGGATAGAGAGGCGGTAATGGATGCTGTGGAGAGGATAACTGGAAATAGAGTTTTGAGTGCGTACAACACCTTTGGAGGTGTACGTAGAGATATAACGGAAGAAAATATCGAGTTTACGAGGAAGGTGGTAAATAGTTTACCGGAGAAGGTAGCCTACTATAAGAAGGTCTTCGTGGAAGACCCAACCTTGAGGATGAGAACCGTCGGCATAGGTAGGTTGAGCAAGAGTAAAGCGCTCGATCTTTGTGCAGTAGGTCCCGTGGCTAGGGGCTCTGGAGTAAGGGCCGATGTAAGGCTCGATGATCCTTACGCAGCCTACGGTGAAGTTCCATTCGATATGGTAGTCTACGAAGAGGGCGATGTCTGGTCCAGACTTATGATAAGATGTGACGAAATCATAGAGATTATCAAGATAATAAACTACTGCCTCGACCATCTGCCCCCTAAGCCCTATAGGGCTAGAGTACCAGCTTTACTTACACCTCCAGCTGGTAGAGAATCTATGTCTAGAGTTGAAGCTCCAAGAGGAGAGTTGATACACCATGTATTTAGCGATGGTAGTGAGAAGCCCTATAGGGTGAAGGTCAGAACCCCGACCCTCGCCAACATACCTGCGGTGATCGAAATGTTAAAGGGAGGCCATATAGCCGATATACCAGCCTCGCTCGCGAGTATAGATCCCTGCTTCTGCTGTACCGATAGAGTAACTATCGTGGATATTAAGAAAGGATCTAAAGAGAGCCTTACGTTGGAAGATATAAGAAGGAAGTACACCTCTAGAAGGTGAGTAATATTGGCGAGAATCCCTAAGATTCTCAAAGAAGCCCTTAAGAATGTTTTGGGAAAGCCCTTCACAGAGATGTACCCCTTTGAGAAAAAGCCAGTCCCCGAGGGTTTCAGAGGGCGCCACGAAGTGAATATAGAGAGATGCACAGGGTGTAGTATTTGTGTGAAGATCTGCCCAGCCCAATGTATTCAACTCATAGAAGTGAAAAGGGCTGATACCGGTGAAGCAAAATTGGTCCCCTCCGTTGACCTTGCAGCCTGCCTCTTCTGCGGTCTATGTGAAGAATTTTGTGAACATAGCGCAATAAGGATGGGTAGCTACTACGAATTGGCATCGGTAAATAAGGCCGATCTGATCTTAAGACCATCATAACATCCATAAAATTCATCCTCTATTCTTCTATCTTCTCATTTTCTTCTTATTTCTGCTCCTTCAATATACTTCTTAGAAAGGCTATAGCTTCTTTTGCAGCTCTATAAATTTCTTCAGACATCCTCTCTCCAAAACCTACCTTCTTCGGTTGAAATCCCAGAAGGTAAAAATCTATCTTATCGTCGGGATCCATAACCTTTATCAAGAAAGATATCGGAATGGTGTGAGTTAATACATCTTGGTACTCTACACCCTTTAAATTCAGAAGTATGATGGATCCAGGCTCTAGAGCCGCGTGGATTGCATCGATAAAGAGGACCAACGAAGGCTCAAATCTGTGGACGCTTGAAACGGAGTTTTCAGGGCTTGGGCCTGCATCGATCACCATGACCTTACCTTCGAATCTGCCTTTAAACTGTCGTAAAAGTTCTCTAGCTATATAGGAACCGACAAAATCATCCTCCCTCATTAGATTACCAACCCCGATTATCAGAACTTTGCCACCCCTCTTAAAACACTCAGAGAATAATTTTCTTAAAGAGATCCTCCAGTCTTTATTCTCTAACAAGTCTCCACACTAAACTCTAAGGTCTATGATATTAATATGTAGATGTAGACCAATTCTTACGTAAAAATGTCTAGACCTTTGATTCTGATTGTTTTCTCTTCTCCTCTGAGATCTTTACCAACAACTTAACCCCAGCTTCACTCACAGGTTTATATTCGATGAGCCCCTTCGATGCTGCAGCCTCAAAGATACTCCTTCCTTTTTCATTCCTAATTATTACTGTAGACCAGCCTTCGGGAGAGCCTATAGATCCGACCGATATATCTGCCAATTCTGCTGTAAGATCTCCACATACGTGGCAGCCATTCTTCGCATACTGCTTCATCTCTGATATTGGGACATCGATGACCTTCTTCCCATCGGCTATCGCAAAGAACCTACCTTTTTTGATCTGAAACTTCGAAATCCTCCCCGGATC
Organism: Nitrososphaerales archaeon; assembly: GCA_025058425.1. NCBI lineage: Archaea > Thermoproteati > Nitrososphaerota > Nitrososphaeria > Nitrososphaerales > Nitrososphaerales archaeon. The sequence goes on along the minus strand of JANXEG010000016.1, from coordinate 1,739 downwards.
GATACCTTTTTCACTCTTAATGTACCCTAGGATCAAATCTCTATAAGAGAAGCTCTCCATACAGAAGAGCCCGATGGCGAGCTTCGTTATCTCGCCTAACTTGTAGGAGGCGCTCGGATGGAACTGGGCCTTTCTAACTGCAAGGATCTGGCACGGTGTACCAACAAAGGCGACTTTGCTCATACCATACTCCTCCAAAGCCGATGCTAGGCCGAGTAGGGTTGGACTCGAAGTATACTTCGTTCCAGCGGTTCTTAATATATCATCTTTAGTGAATGCGAGCTTCGGAATAGGCCTCCAAGGCTCTTTAGAGCTTACTCCAGTCACCACGGCACAATCCACGACACCCTCTTCGAGTGCGTAGATCAATAGACTTGATACTATCCCACCATCCTGTCCCACGTTCATAACTTCTCCCAGTCGAGTTTTAGCGGAATGCATCGCCAGAGTTACGCCGAGGTGTTCATCGATATTCCTCTTACGCCCGAAGGTCTTAGATTCGAGCTCTTCGATAGGTTGTGCAGACTTAGGGCATTGGTAGTAGCAACACTCACATACGGTATCGTCGAAGCACTTGACCTTTTGAACCGGGATCTCATCCTCTATCGATATGACGGCGAGTGGGCATGCAGCTGCACAAGAACCACAACCTATGCATAGACCTCTTTCCACAACCTCAGCCAGAAGGTCTTTGAAATCTTTTCTCTCTAGAGCCAGCTTCAGGGACATCTTTATTCAAAATACTCGTGCCATCCACATATTAATAAGTATGTTGCTCGGTTAGGTTGAAGGTTAAAGATCCAAAAGAAGAGATTCAGAACTTCGGACAAATACACAAATACTACGATTCTTACATAAAATCTATCATTTTTACTTCTTATACCCTAACAATGTATTCGCTACCTTAACGGCTTCTATCGCATCTTTACCATAACCATCCGCCCCTATCTCCTTCGCAAATTCAGGGGTGACCGGTCTACCCCCAACCATCACCTTTACCTTATCCCTTAATCCAGCACTCTTCAAAGCCTCTATTACCTTCTTCTGCTCATCCAAGGTTATGGTAAGTAATGCAGACATCGCAACTATATCGGGCTTTTCATTTCTGACCGCTTCGACGAACTTCTCAGCTGGTACATCGACCCCCAGATCTATCACTTCATAACCGGCTGAAGCCAGCATAGCTATAACGAGGTTCTTCCCAATATCGTGCACATCGCCAGCTACAGTACCGATAACCACTTTACCCCTCGGCTTACTCGTTACCCTCATCAACAACGGTTTTATCAACTTCAATACTTCACTCGCAACTTTACCAGCCACTACCAAATCCATCAAAAAGTACTCCATCCTCTCATACTTCTCACCCACTACATCCAGACCCCTCTTTACAGCATCCATGATCTCTAACGGATCTACGTTACTCTCTATCGCCCTTTGCACAGTTTGGAGTACGTATGATTCCTCTCTACACTCAGCTACCGATATAAAAATCTCATCTAATAAATCTTCATCCATATCCACTACGCATCTATCCTCCTACTCCTTATATATTTCCTAATTCTCGAACCTTCGTACAAATATGAAATATGATGCCCTCTTAATTTACCATCGCTCTCTCATTTCTTACGAATCTAATGGTACTAAAGGTGGATTGAGCCGTTTTATAAATAGGCCTATGGGCTTAGAGTAAACCTCCATACCTTCCATTATCAAAACCCCTCTTAAGAATGTCGCTA
>JANXEG010000015.1 GCA_025058425.1 Nitrososphaerales archaeon | reverse complement strand
ATAAAAGATCCTAAGAGTAAAAGAGAATTTACGAAGAGAATAGATGAGGATATTAAAGATTATATTAAGAGTGACCTTCCAAGGCTTCCAGTCTACATTTCGTCAAGTTGTGAAGCCTTCCATCCACTTTTAGAAGATAGATTCGCCTACACATTGTACACTCTGCGAAGATTGAAAGAATTCGATTTTCCCATGATCATCATGACAAAGTTTCCAACAAAACTACTTCAACCACCTTATCTGAAGGTATTAGATGGATCAAGGGTAGTAATACAAGTGACGATACCCTTCATCGATGGCCGGTTCGAACCATTCGCGCCTCATCCAAGAGAAAGGATTCGAGCCATGAACGATCTATTGAAATTGGGATTCAAGACGATAGTTAGAATAGATCCTATAATTCCAAGGTATCGGAATGTCGATGGCCAATCGAAGGGTGAGATCGATCTTCTTATCGGTAAATTCTACGAAGCTGGTGTCAAACATATCGTTACCAAATGTTTACGCCTATCCTCAGGTATCAAGAAGGTTTATCCGAAATTTTACAATACCTTAAAGCCTTACTATGAACGATATGGGTATAAAGAGAGCCCTTCTGTTTGGGTATTGAATGACGAAGTGAAGAGTAGGCTTTTAATGCCGATCTACGAAGCCTGTAAGCAGTATCAGATCGGTCTTTCAACATGTATGGATCGAATCGAATTTTTGAAGGATAAAGTTTGCGACGAGAGTGAAGAGATTTTAAAACTTTAATGACTTTCTTTTCAACTTTGTATGTGTGTAATATTGCATATACGAGCTTAGAAATTACATATACTTCTACACTCAAAACATGAGTAAAAATTCAAAAATTTTTAACCTTTAGTATCAGCATCGGAGTATTCTAACTATTCTAACCCTGAAGATATTTTTTCAATCTATTGGCTATGGATTGTGGAATATTAACGGGTTTGACGGTCAAACGGTCTACAGTAATGAGTAATAAGTACCCTTCAGCCAGTAATCTCCCACTCTGTTTTTCGTGGATTGTGAAGCCTATATTCAAAGACTTTTCACTCAATTCTTTAAGCCTCGGTGTAACGGTTATAAGTTCATCGAGTTTGGCACCTTCCTTATAACGGCAGTAAGCTTCCACCACCCTAAAACCTACGTTGGTCCTCTCACCATCGACGGTAAGTTCAGTATCGTCCAAAATCCTTATACCAAGATTTCTGAGGTATTCGACGAAGCCTTGATAAAACCATTTAAAGTATGAAGGGAATGTGGCGACCCTAGTCCCGCCAACATCGAACCATGTAACCCTCATCGTTATTTCACATTCGTTCATAACAGATCTATTAAGAAAAGAAAGCTCTATATAAAATTGTGGAGGTGATGATATCATTACTATATTCTTTTGGTGGGCCAGCCAGGATTTGAACCTGGGACCTACGCCGTGTAAGGGCTTAACAACCATTGAAGTTGTTGTCCTAACCGCTAGACGACTGGCCCATCAATAAGTACTATTTTCCTCTCTATAGCTTTTTTGATTAATAAATGTTAAGGAGAATAAAAGAGATTAAAGGGTGTGAAATACTTCCGAAGATTACGTTACGGTTTAATTTAAGCGAACTTCTTTAAGGCTTTGTATCTGTTACGAATCGTTACCTCGGTAACCCCTGACGCTTTTGCTATAACCTCTTGGGTCTTTGATTCATTTTCAAGTTTGCAAGCCAGGTAAAGTGCCGCGGCTGCGATGCTGTTTGGATCTTTACCTGTAATGGCACCTGAGTCTTTTGCTCTTCTAATAATTTCGATGGCCCTCCTCCTTGTCTTCTCAGAAATTTGTGCTTCATTGGCTATCTTGGAAGTAATCTCTATAGGGTCTGATAGTGGCATCCTTAAATCTAATTCTTTTAAAAGAAGTCTGTAACACCTTGCTATATCCTTCCTCTTTAGAAAGCTCACCTTTGCTATATCCTTTAAAGTCCGATTCATTCCTAACTCTCTACAAGCTGCGTACAGTGATGCAGTTATAATTTCGTTGATGGAACGGCCTTTCAAAAGGCCATATTTTAACGCCTTCCTATAGATGTATGCAGCCCTTTCCATCACTATCCCGCTTAAGTTCAATCGATCTACCATCCTTCGAAGTTCAGTAAAGGCCTGTTTAAGGTTTCTATCGATATTTTCATGAAGTTGACTTCTTCTATCCCAAATCCTTATACGTTCGATCTTCTTCATCATCTTCAATTCAAAAGGTTTGCCCAGAGCATCCTCATTATCACTACCTATCATGGTAGCGAGCCCTCTGTCATGCATCGCTAACGATGTAGGTAGCCCCACTCTGCTTTCTTTATCATCACTAGAGAAGACCCTTTGTTCAAAGTCATCGTAGGTAAGACTGTCCTTTAGTACAGATCCACAATTACTACATAAAACCTCTCCTTCGTTAGCATCCATTATCACAGGGCCTCTTCCGCAGATCGGGCAACGTTGTTTAGTAATCGATAATTCCATAAATTCACCCTGGGTTTTTGACATATAACACCGTTATAATATATTATAACGGTGTTATAAAAACTTTACTGTATTAAAAATTTAACTTTAAGCTAATTGTGTATATGTGATAAGGTGAGGAAGGATAGTGGAAGAGATAGAGAGGCTCTCGACGGGTATAAGGGAACTAGATCGAATTTTAGGCGGGGGTGTACCAAGGGGCTTCTTCGTTGCTATTACAGGCGAGCCCGGAACTGGGAAGACGATCTGTTGCATCTCTTTCATAAATGAAGGTGTAAGGTGTGATGATCGGTGCATTTATGTATCTACTGAAGAGAGTGTAGATTCGATTATAAGACAGGCATCTCAGTTCAATTTTGACTTTAAGAAAGCGATCGATGAGAAAAGGTTGATCATGATCGATGCGTTGATGGGTAAAGATGATCAATGGTCTTTAAAGAGTTTAGATGTAGAAGAATTGGTAAATAAAGTGATCGAGGCGAAGAAGGCCTTAGGTTATGGTAGGGCTAGGTTGGTTGTAGACTCTCTATCGGCCTTTTGGCTCGATAAACCCGCCATGGCCAGACGATATTCATACTTTGTGAAGAAGGTCTTCTTTAAATGGGATTTGACGGTATTTGCTACCTCTCAATATGCGATCAGTACTTCGGAAGCCTTCGGTTGGGGGGTGGAGCATATCGCTGATGGTATAATCAGATTCCGAAGAGCGGTAAAGAGTGGTGTGTTAAAGAGGTATTTATTGGTAGAGAAGATGAGACAGACACCTCATAGTCTAAATATGTTTGAGATCGATATTGTGGATGGTAAAGGGCTTGTAATTTTAGGTTCATTGGAGGAGAGAAAGGAAGATATCACCCTACCGAGAGAAGTTATCGAGAAGATTAAAAGAGCGAAAGAGAGGAAAGAGGCAGAGGTTGGATGAATTCCAATGAAGTAAAAGAGCATTATTCATCCGAGCTCGTTCAGAGCGAAATTACTCGTTATGCGAAGGGTCGATGGGTTGGTATATATTGTTTACGTGGGCTCGATGGAATACCAACACTATTCAGGTATTCAAAAGGGAAGAGGCCTTTAAAGATCGAGTGTAGAGAAGATATGTTGAAGATATTTGAGGATTACGCAACATTCTTACCTCGTACAATCTACGCTACAGCGAATATCTATAAACATCTTACAGATTACGATGATTTAAGAGATCTATCGAATATAATCTCATGTACCGCGACGTGGGATATTGATAACACGTTAGATAAGTGGGAGGCGACGATCGAAGTAGTAAAGAGTATACTATCGTTTCTAAGGGATGAAGGTATTGAAGATTCTATCATTGTGAAGTGGTCTGGAGAGGGCTGCCATGTACACCTTCACCAAAATGCTATCTCATTAAACTCGAGCCCAGAAACACACCCTCTTGATCTTGCTTACTCTATAGTGGAGTATGTAAGGATGAAGCTTCAAGGCTCAATAATGAATATAGCTTTAAAGTATAACGCTATAAATCTAAAAGTCGAGAATAATATCGATCCACAGAGGCTATTTACATGCCCTCTCAGCCTTCATCGAGCGTTGGACGTAGTCTGTATCTGTATACCTCCCGATTCATTATCAGACTTCACACCCGAATGGATAAGGCTACGCACCTTCAAACATTATCGAGGATGGGATAGGTTTAAATTGGGAGAGGCGAATAGGCTTGCAGAAAAGGCTTACAAACTCATCGGGCCACGCTCAACGTATCGAAGATCTATCCGTAGAAAGCATATGCCGCTCGATAAACAAATTATGAAGTGGTTGGAGAAAGGTCAAGATCATCGATAGTTTGAAAGTATATCTCCTTATGTAATAACTTCATTATCATTACCAACTCTTTTCACCTCTAATCTAAGCGTAATGGACGGAATTCTCTCTTCAATTTTTCACCCTCTATCTTTAACAAGATATTTCCAAACCATTTATCACTTCTTTCAGGATGATCGATTCGAAAGTGAGCACCTCGACTCTCTTCCCTAACTAAAGCTCCTTCACCCACCAATCGGCCTGTATCTATCATGAAGTGTAGCGTCAATAACTTGACAAGATCCTTAAAACCTCTTACCGAAACCTCCCTAACCTCCTCTCTTATATCCATTAAATCTTCTAAAGCCCTTTCTATTCCCTCTTTACTCCTTACAATCCCCAAACCGTTCCAAGCTACCTCCCTTATCCTAATTTCAACCCTTGATAGATCCACACTTCTATTACCGGTAAGTGTTTTTAGCCAATCCACACCTTCTTTAATGCTATTATCGGGTGAATGAAGCTCGGTACTCATCGAATATTCAGCTGCTTTAATACCCGCTCTAAACCCAAACACCAAAGCTTCGGCCAACGCATTACCACCGATCCTATTCGCCCCATGCAGACCCCCAGCCACTTCACCAGCGGCGAAGAGCCCTTTCAAATTTGTACGGCACCATTCATCGATCTTCAACCCTCCGATAAAGAAGTGTGCAGCTGGTGTAACGATTATAAACTCCTTGCGAATATCTATACCTCTTTTGAGAAAGAGATTAAGGTAAGAGGGATACCGTTCTTCGATCGACTCCCTTGGCATACCTGTAAAATCTAAGTAAACGCCTCCTTCTACACCCCTGCCCTCCATCACTTCTGAAAAGATGGCCCTCGCCATCACATCTCTGGTAGCCATATCAGCCCTCTTATCGTAATTTCTCATGAATGGCTCCTTGAAAATATTCAACAATCTGGCTCCATAGCTGAAGACCGTGGCTGAAATGAGTAATTTGGATGGTTTTATGCAAAATATCGGATAAAATTGAACAAACTCCATATCTCTTAATTCAGCCCCGGCCCTCAAACCCATCGAATACCCATCTCCAGTAACCCCTATTGGGTTCGTAGTATGTTGATAAAGCCATCCACCACCACCAGTAGCCAATACGGTCGCTTTGGCACAGAATGCTCTAAAGGTGTTAGAATTTAGATCGAGTGTTAAAGCCCCATATACCTTACCATCCTCACATAAAAGATAAAAAGCAAAGTGGCGATCGTAAATCTCTACACCGATTCTCTCAGCGTAATCTCTTAATTTTGTACTCAAAATTCTACCAGCCATCATATCCGCACCCATGGGCCTATAAGATCTGGGATACCTATGGCCAGCGACAAGAGATTGCATAAATCCTTTACCATTCCTTTTGATAGGTATGCCCAACTCTTCCAATTCGATAAGTCTTATTGGAGCTTCATTCACAAAGACCCTTACCAATCGCTCATCATTCAACCAATAGCCTCCATCCATAGTATCCTTAAAATGCTCCTCTGGATCATCCCCTTGAGAATTAAGAGCGGCACTGATCCCTCCTTCAGATACCACCGTCGCACCACTCCTTCCAGCCGAACCTTTACAAACTAATGCGACCCTATCGACTACCTTTTTAGCTTCGATGGCTGCTCTAAGCCCTGCTGCACCACCACCGATGATGAGCACATCGAGCCAAACTTTATCAAGATCATTCATAACCTTTGAGTCCGATCACGATCTAATTAATATTTTCTCCATTCAAAATCATGCTCATTAGATCGAGGATAAAAACTCATTCATACTACGAAAGCCCAAAAGATGAAGATTCCCTATATATACATTCTGAAGGTACTTCCTCGCTACTTTATAACATTTAACGGTTTGCTCAAAGGGCGTTATCGGGAGATCGTTCATTACAAAGTCTGGGTGAAAGATGAGAAGGCTGTAAGGAATCTGTGGGTCTATTCCAGCTATAAACTTCGATATATTTTCAACCTCTACTTCATCTACATAACCTGGCACCAGTAGTGTAGTGGCGCATAACACGGGAGGATGGTCACCATCTATCTTAAATTCATTCGCGATCATCTCAAAGTTTTTATACGCAACCTTATTCGATACCCCGCAAAGAATATAACTCAAATTTTCATCCCAGCATTTCAGATCGAATTTGATATTCCCGCCTGTGAGATAGGAGATTTCTGCTGCCCTCCTTACAAGATGACTATTCCCACAACCATTCCATTCAAAGCAGATCCTCATCACTCTATCTCGATGGATCGTTTCTAAAAGCTTCCTGGATGTATTTATTGCAAAGGGGAGTTGAGGTTCGGGCGAACCCCCAAAGAAGCACCAGCATGTAATTTTATCATTATTGAGTGTACGATCGATCAGATCGTGCATAGAATGCTGAGGCTCTGCATGAAGATCTTTATGTGAAGAATTTTGGCAGAATAGACAGTCAAAGTTACACCCATAGAAGAAGATAGCAAGGTTGTAATAGCCATACTCGGGCCCTCTTCTACGGGCGAATCTTGGATAACCCAAACCAGTGCCGGCTGGGCAGAACCATGCAGCACAACAATTTGTAATATGTGGATCAAGGTATGCGTAGTAAATGGCTCTATCTGGCTTGCTGAGTGAGTGTAACTTTCCTTGATCGTTCATTCGAAGTCCACAGTAACCCATTCGGCCCTGACCGATGACACATCTATTACTACATACAGCACAAGGTATACCATCGGGATCCTTAGGAGGTTCAGGTGGGAGCCCATAAACCTCCCTTACCCTCCGATGAACTTTTTGAGCTATATTGTATATCTCATCCTTACCTTCACGTATACATGATACACATACACTTATCGCTCTTGAAATTACTCCCGATTTACCACAAATATGGCATGATTTACTAGCTCGATTCATACTTTACCTCTACCATGCCCTTTAAGGGTAATTATGATACTGGCTCATAGACTAAGCCGAGCTCCTTTGCATACTTGTATGCCTCTCTCATTTCATCACCACTCGGTCTACGGCAGATCTCTGGATATTGAGATGGTTGTGATAGAACTAAGTAGTCGGGATGGTATTGGGCCATGATATTTACCAGAGCTCTCTTACAATTCTTCGAAATCCATTCTAAAATGGGCTTCGTACAACATTCTACATGGTTCGGTAGGACGAGGTGTCTGATGATCATATCTCCATGCTCCTGTGCTATTGAGTGGTTTCGAGATACTATGGAGAAATATTTGGGCACTTTTGAAAGCCGGAGCGCACAAGAATCATTCCCATACTTAAAGTCTGGAAGCCATATATCTATAACATCGATGAGTATCTTCATTACTTCTAAACTACAGTACATATTGCTATTCCATAACATAGGTACATTCACATTTAACATCCTCATGCCGTCCATTATGGTGTGCAGATGCATCGTAGGCTCTCCACCCACAAAATTTATGTTATGTGCCCCTTCTTCTCTCAAATTCTTCATGATGATCGCTAACTTCTTCCCATCCACTTCAGCTCCATTAAATGGATCTTGTGATATATCCCAATTTTGACAGAAGCAGCATCGAAATGTACATCCAGTAAAGAAGATCGTGCCCGAGCCACCAGTACCTACGAGAGGGGGCTCTTCACCGTAATGGTGGAACCATGTAGATACCCTCGTTGATGAATCTAACTTGCAAGTACCCTTCTTCTTACCCTCTACTCTATTTACACCACACCTCCACTCACAGAGGTGGCAATGTGTTATGATTCTCTTCAACAATTCAGCCTTTAAATCGAGGAAGTTCTGTGAAGGTATGCCCATTTCATCGAGCCTCATCGTATTTGACTTGATCTTATTGAAGATCTCCCGAAAGGTATTCGATAACCTTTCATGCTCCCTCCATAATTCATCTTCACTCGAGTTATTTAGATCCAGATCGGATGGTAACCTCTTGCAGATCAGAAACTTTGCTGGCTTTACATCACACATTACTTGATAGTACCAATCGAGCCTCTCCCGTACTTCATGATTCCTCCAGATGTTTAGAGCGTCAAGTCTAAAAAACATCATTAATTACTGAGTTTTTACTGACTTATATCTCCATCTTATCGGGCCTCTCCCTTTATACGCACGATCACCTTCGATCTATTCTTAACCTTCTTCAGCAAGGTCAAATCCCCCTTTACCCTTCCTATCACATTTACGGGGCTCGCTGCCCTCGGTTCGCTACCTCTACTCACCGGTGTTGGGCCGAAGAAGATACAGAGGGCTTTACCCGGAGGCCAGTAGGCGATATCACCAACCCGAACCTCTTCTTGGGCATTCTCTTCGCCTACATTCACTGGTGTAGAGAAGTATATTTCATCGCCCCACCGATTCGCTCTACTTTCGATCGGTAAAGCATTCACAATTGCTCTTGTCGTGATGGGGTTCTTACTTTCATCTAACTCTCCATCGACCTTTATCCCATCATCGAATAGTAATTCGATTTCTACCATCATCTATAGCTAACATTTCAATCTTCATATACTTTCTGGTAAAATAGGATAAATCGAATGGACCTGAAAAATGAAAAATTATTCTAATTTATATTCTATTCTATTTTTTGCTTTTTGCTTTTATTTTGAAGATTGAAGACACTCTTTCAACGCATCTATAAGCCTTTCATTGATCTCATGAGTACCTACTGTAATTCTGATAGAATCTGCTATCTTCGGGTTATCCCCAAAGTATCTTACATAGATATTTTTACTCTTAAGGCAATCGACGATATACTTCGCATCATCGGGCGTTTTACATCTGATAAAGACGAAGTTACCCTCCGATGGGTATACGTAAAATCCAAGCTCCTTTAACCTTCTTTTTAACAACTCCCTCTCCTCGATTATTCGCTCAACATTCTTCTTCATATATGCAACATCTTCCAAGGCCGCGATCGCAGCGATCTGGTGTAGAGTACCTATCGTGTATGGATTCCTAACTGCCTCCATCCATGCGATCAAATCTTCATTACCGATACCAAAACCGACTCTAATACCGGCTAATGAGAATGACTTCGAAAAAGTCCTCACGATGATCACATTATCGTATTTATTGATGAGCCTTAACGCATTATCCCTAGCAAAATCTGCGTAGGTTTCATCGATCAATAATACACCATTTGAGTCCCGCAGGCCTTTTGCGAGATCGTCCAATTTCGATACCTCCGTGAATACACCGGTGGGGCTATTTGGGTTCGCGATCGCTGTAAGCCTCCCCTTCATAGCGATCAATTTATCGACCGGTAGTGTATAATCCTCGTTCAAATCTACTTCACAATACTTTGCATCAGATTCGATCGCGTATATTTTGAACATACCGTAGGTCGGGTTTGTAGAGACTACAAGGTCCCCCTTCTCCAATACGGTCTTAAAAGCGGTAGCGATCACCTCATCTGAACCATTACCGATCGTTATCTGTTCATACTTTACGTTGTAGTAGCGTGCCAACCTCTCTTTCAAAGTTTCACTATCTTGCTCCGGGTAACGCCGAAGATCGTTATTCTGCAAGTAATTAATCAGGGTTGAAATGACGTGTGGTGATGTAGGATACTCATTCTCATTTTGATTGAGTTTTATCGCTCCTCTTGGAACCTTTTGCTCCCCTCCTACGTACTTCCTCAAATTTTCTTGTATCGTCCTTCTCACATACCTATTCATACTCATCATAAAACCCCATAGTATTAAATAGATAAACTCTTATAACTTTAAACTTTACATAAAACTTTACATATTCATCACGAATTTCAAGAATCTTTTTCCTTCAACTTCGATTGAGAATGAAGCCAATCCTTGATCAGATCGATATTCTCTTTATGCATCGTCTTCCTTCTAAGATCTATCCTCAAGTTCATCCTTCGCGCATCTTCTATCGATAGACCTGCCTCCTTAAGTTCTAAGAGTGAGAACCCTCGACCCACTCTGAATTTAATCCCATGTGAATCTCTACATATTACCTTAGCCACTGGAGGCTCATTCGTACTCTTCACCTTTTTAGGAACCTTCTTCTCATCCGTACTACTTACCGATACCGATTCGACCGATTCTTCTACTCTTTCTACATCCTCACTCATGATAAGCCACCCCGAAGTTAGATACTATAAAGCTTCTAATTGGTTAGATCTATTCATTATTAAAAGTTTAACCTATATCGCCAAATCATCCATATATGCGTATGAGTCTAATAGCTAAGGCTTCATGGTTAGATTCGTACACCAATACACCATGATGTGAATTAGATCGAGGAAAAGTGTAGGATGCTAGTGTCATGTGCGCGGAAAAAATTATTTTTTCTTAAAAAATCCGACACTGATTCGATTCATTAGATGAAGTATGAAGATCCCAATCCGATTCATTCAAACCTTCCCTATTATAGAGTTATTTGAGGTTGGATGGGCTAAAATTAGCTTATCCATTCTTCGATTTTGATAAAAATATGACCATCATGAATATCGCCGTAAGTGATGTAAATATGCTGTAACCAAACGCTACCATACTCCCTAAGTACTCCCAAAGCATACCGAAGACGGAATTCGCTATAAGGAAGCATAAACCTATGAAGAGGTTGAACAGTCCGTAAGCAGTCCCCCTCAGATGTTCTGGTGAGTATTTTGGTACCAGAGCCCTCTGAACCGTTTCGACGATGCCCGTATATACTCCGTATATCGCTGCGATCAGATATGCATATACGTAACTATCTCTTAAAACCATGGCTAGTGATGATGAAAGGAGGAAGGCTCCAAAACCTAACACGAGTACTCTCTCTCTACCGATCCTATCGGCAAGGACCCCTGATGGGAAGCCTACACATGTATGGGTAATATTCATCACCATGTATATCAATGGGATGAAGTTTTCCTCAATCCCGAGCTCACCAGCCTTTATGAGTATGAATGAGAAGTTAAAGGCACCGATCGAGAATATACCGATGATCGTGAGGAAGGCCAAAAAATTAGGGTTCAATACCTCCCTTACATCTTCAAGTATACCTGCTCTTTTACTTACGATAGTTCTCGATTCCTTTACGAAGAGCAACAAGATCGATACTGCGATGAAGCCTGGAATGAAGGAGAGCCAGAAGATCGTCCTTAAAGTGAAGAGTGGTATCAGTATAAAGGTTACGAGGGGGCCCACTATAGCGCCCAATTGATCGAGTGACCGGTGTATACCAAAGGCCTTGCTGATATCCCTATCGCCTATCGATTCGCTGAGCAGGGCATCACGTGGTGCCGTCCTCAGACCTTTACCGCCACGATCACTCACCCTTATCAGAAGGGCATCGCTCCACATTTGTGAAATAGCGAAGAAGGGTTTAGAGATTGTGGAGAGCCCGTAACCTATCGCGATGAGCACCTTCCTCTTACCCAACCTATCAGATACGATACCGGATAACATTCTCATTACGTAATTGATGGCCTCTCCAAGCCCCTCTATCAATCCGAGGATCATCTTCGTACCATTCAATTCTTTGATGATGAATATGGGAAGAATTCCCTGGATCATCTCGGTCGAGAAGTCTGTAAAGAAACTGACAAAGCCCAGTGCGAATACATTTCTAAACCCATTCTTCACATTCCTATCTGTATGTTGAAACCTCTTCGCCATCTCTATTCACAGAAGATATAGCTAGCGATACCTTTATCTATTGATGTAATTAACCGTTGCTGGTAGGATGTTAGAGAATGCTGTTAAGGCTGTGATCAAAGGTATCATGGTAAATAGCTTTACGATATATGCAAAAAGATCCTTTAAGGGGAGGTTTAGAGAGGAGGTAAACTTAGATGTATACATACGAAGTAATAAAGGTGGTGAAGAAGCCTTTCTTCTATACGTTAAGGTCTTTTACGGTAGGAAGCCCTACTTTCGACCTTGGGTAGAATTCTTCGAAATCAATAGTGTGATTAGATTGAATGAATGGGCCTTTGAGTATTTTGATTCCATCTTCGAGGATACTTTACTATCGAACTTTTCAAAAGCGATCGGTCCGGGAGGCTTCATCTACGTTGAATACTACAATGATGAAGAAACGAAGAGGCAGCTCGATGCTGACCTTCCAATAGTTGTGAGCCGTTTAGGGTACAAGTTATTCAGATTGGGCTTTACAGGATTCAAGAATTGGTACTTTCCCGAAGGGTTCATGGAGGGTGGAGTAAAGCTACAGGGGGAGATGGCTATAAGTGATGAAGTAAGGGATCGGCAGTTGAAGGATATTTATAATGAGCTTAAAACCTTTCTTAATAGGATGAAGGATCTCGAAGTAAATAAGTCATATATAGCGAAAGCTATAGAGAGGGCGAAGATTATACTCGATCAGATGAACACTTCTTAGGATAGGATACAATTCCACCTTCTACTGGATCTAAGTTTTATTCGAATTCTTCATATCAGTTATCTCATACTATCCCCACTTGAAGACCTTTTTACACAATATACATTATAGTAAATGTTAAATTCATCGCCACATCAATAGCTACGTGATAATTATGGCTAAGCCATTAAAGATTACCGAGAGTGTCTATTGGGTCGGGGTCAACGATCCTGATGCGAGGCTCTTCGAAGGCCTCTGGGATATAGATGAAGGGGTTTCTTACAACTCCTACTTAGTCTTAGGTTCTGAAAAGGTCGTATTGATCGATTCGGTGGGAGAAAAGTTCGTGGATGAACATCTGAGCAAGATAGGACAGATCGTCGACCCATCGAAGATCGATTACATCGTCATCAACCATATGGAGCCCGACCATACGGGTGCGGTACCGAAGATTTTAGATGTAATGCGTGAAGCGAAAGTTATATTCACACCCGGTGCTTTGGCGATGATCAAAGCGCTATACCACATCGAACCCAAGAGTATGATCGTCAGAGGTGACGATACTACGATAGATCTGGGAGGCAAGACACTCAGATTTATTCAGACACCATTCCTCCATTGGCCGGAGACGATGAGTAGCTATCTGGTAGAAGAGGGGGTTCTATTCAGCTGTGATCTCTGCGGATCGTTCAAACAACTACCCGAAGGTGCGATCTTAGATACCGATATTAAAGATATTAAGCAATACATCTACGGTAGCGCTCTGAAGGGATACTTCGCAGGGGTCTTCAGCAAGTATAGAGATTACGTGGTTAAAGCTGTAGAGAAGTTCGACTCATTGGGCTTGAGGATAAGAGTATTGGCACCAAGCCATGGCCCGGTCTATACAACGTATGTAAAAGAAGTTATGAATTTATGGCTCTCTTGGAGCAAGCCTAATTACACCAAAAGGGTAGTTATCGCCTTCGGCTCCATGTACGGATCTACCTCCAAATTTGTGGATGCGTTGGCTGATGGTGTTAGGGAGGCTGGAGGCGAGGCAACGATCCTCAATCTGGTAGAAGCGACTCCCATAAAGATGTTAGAGGAGGTGATAGATGCCCCAGCCCTGATCATCGGCACACCCACCTATGAGTACGATATATTCCCCCCAGTCAAGTATTTCATAAACCTTCTGGAGTTGAAGAAGCTCACAGATAGGTTTGTGGGGGTCTTCGGAACCTTTGCATGGGCTGGTGGAGGTGTTAAGAATTTGGTCGAAAGGCTCGATACGTTGGGCTTTAAGCGTGTAGGGAACCCTGTGGAGGTTAAAGGCAGCCCTTATCCTGAAGATCTCGAAAGGGCTAAAGCACTAGCGAGGTCGGTAGCGGAGGCCGCGTTCAAGGAGCATAGATTGTAGCCCATATAAGATAAAGGGTTTTCTGAAAGATGGAATTTATCGGGTAGAACAAACTTTAAAGCTCCGATCAACCTAAGTATGGGTGCCGATGAAGACTCAGAGTTAAACTGACATATGATGTAAAGGCATTTGTCCGAGGCACCATTTCACATCAAGAGCGGTGTAATAAACGATGGTGACCCTTGAAGATAGAATAGCCCTTCTCTTAGCCATAAAGGAGGAAGGTAAAGCCGTCACATTCGAGCATATATTCGATAAAGTTCGAAGAGATGTAGAGTTTGCTGAGAAGAGAAGGATCGAGAGAGAGGAGCTCGAAGGTGCGCTCGATAACCTTCTAAAGAAAGGGTTGATACGTAAGGTAAATGGAGATTATGCTCCCGAGCACAGTATCGATGAATATGTTGGAAAGCTTGTAAAGGATTTTCATGATCGGCTCAACCGCTCCTATAGATTAGTGTGGCTCGCAAAGATGCACTATCCACGTGTAGCAAAACTTATTCTGCCCTTTCTTAAAGATAGGGCTGTATCAGCGGTCAAAGTATTCTCCGGTAAAGATGATCCTATACATGGCTTAGATGTGATATTCATAAGATACGTTAAGTATAAACCGAAGCCGGTATTTCTCATGATCGACTCTGAAGAGCGGTTGATGCAGTACGTATTCGATCACTGTGTCGATTTTATACCTTATGTGCATAGACTCGATTCGAATGAGCCCGATACCTTCGTCGTGGATATCGATGCAGGAGAAGAGATTTTAAAGGGTGAAAGAGCTTTTCAATTCATCAAAAGGGTTACTTACGAGCTCGTCGAGCTATTATTTGAGCATGATATTCATCCGATGATCAAATTCAGTGGTTCGAGAGGCTTCCAGATCTGGGCACGATTCGATAATAGCGATCTAAGGCTCAAGGGTGATGTATTTAAAGCGTATCGTGAAGTGGCGATAATTCTGCAGAAGAAGTTAGAAGAGAGGCTTCAGAGTAAAATCGGTGAATTACAATCACTCTTCCCAGATTTCATTCGAAAGGATCGGGCGATCACCACCTCGACAGTCGCCCATAAAAGAGAGAGGGCCCATCAAATCCTGATCGATTGGTCGGCATTAAAGCCTATGGGAGATGTTCGTGCACCATATTCTATACATTACAAGACGGGTCTGGTATCCTTGCCCCTAAGGCCTGATCGGTTCGAGACCTTCTCTATAGAAGAAGCCCACCCTATGAACGTATGGGAGAAGCTTGAGTATTATAAAGGTGCGGAATCGCTACCCCTATCCAATCCGAAGAGGCTTCTTTCAAACATTTAAAATTTAACAAAAGATTATTAATCTTCACTTTCTTATAATAACTACCATGCCATTTAGAGAACTTCCTCCTGAGGAATTAAAGGCAGAGTGTAAACTAGGGGTGCTTACCTGTGGCACGACTGAGGAGCTCACACCTACAGAAGAAATCATTGGGCAGGAGCGTGCCCTTCGGGCTTTAAAATTCGGGCTCGAAATGGATTCTAAGGGCTTCAATATATATGTAGCTGGTATTCCGGGAACGGGGAAGGTTACGGCGATAAGAAGTTTTCTCGAGGAGATCGCCAAGACCAAACCTACACCTCCCGATTGGGTCTACGTTAACAATTTCAAAAACCCATACGAGCCCAAAGCGATAAAGTTACCCGCCGGCATGGCAAGAGAGTTTCAGAGAGATATTAAAAACTTTATCGATGAAGCGAAGCGAGCGATACCAAAGATACTTCAAAGTGATGAATACATCTCTAAGCGTGAACAGTTGATCAAGGCCGCGGAGGAGCATAAAGAGAAGCTTTTGAGTGAGTTTCGTGAAGAAGCACAACGCTCAAACTTCGCAATACAACTTACGCCCATGGGTATAGTGATGATACCGATCTTCGCAGGCAGACCTATCACCAACCAAGAGTATCTACTACTACCCTTGGAGTTGAGGAGGGAGTTCGATAAGAATAGAGAGAGGTTGGAGGGCAGACTCAACGAGATCTTGAGGCAGATGGCAGAGTTCGATAGAAGGACGAGAGAGGAGTTAAGAAGGCTTACGAATGATACCATTCAATACGCCCTTGGCTTTCTCATTGGCACACTCCTTCAAAAGTATGAAGGGATACCAGAAGTCCGATCGTATCTGAACGACCTTAGAAACGATATTTTGGAGAATATCGAACTATTCTCAAGAACGACCGAAGCTTCACAAGCTCAAGCAACGGTTCCACCCTGGATGAGGGAATTGCCCTTTAGAAGGTATGAAGTAAATATCATTGTAGATAATTCGGAATTGAAGGGTGCGCCCGTGGTCTTTGAGGACAATCCCACTTACAACAACCTCTTCGGTAGGATTGAGAAAGAGGCACAATTCGGTACATTCACCACGGACTTTACCTTGATCAAAGGCGGCTCCTTACATAGAGCCAATGGTGGCTTCCTCGTTCTTTCGATAGAAGAGGTTTTGAAGAACCTCTTCTCATACGATGGTTTGAAAAGGACTCTGAAGAATGGATATATCACGATCGAAGAGGCTGGCGAAAGGCTGGGCTTCATCTCCACAAAGAGTCTAACTCCACAACCGATACCCCTTAACGTTAAAGTGATCCTGGTGGGAAGCCCCCTGCTATACCATCTCCTCTACATCTATGATCCAGACTTTAGAGAGCTCTTTAAAGTAAAGGCTGAGTTCGATACTACGATAGAGCGAAATGATGAGAATATCAAGAAGTACGCTTCATTCATCTGTACTTTATGCAGAAAGGAGGGGTTGCGCCACCTCGAATCCTCTGCAATAGCAAAGGTTGTAGAGTACGGTTCACGACTTGCGAGTGATAAAATGAAGCTGTCGACAAGATTTGCAGATGTAGCGGATCTCCTAAGGGAAGCCAACTTCTACGCTGCTCAAGATGGCTCTAAATACATCAAGGATATTCATATAAAAAGAGCGATTGAAGAGAAGGTCTACCGATCGAACCTTCTACAGCAAAAGATTAGAGAGATGATCGAGAGGGGTTTGATATTGATAGATACACAGGGTGAGAAGATCGGCCAAGTGAATGCCCTCTCTGTAATAAGTCTGGGCGACTTTACCTTCGGTAGGCCCTCGAGGGTGACCGCGTCTGTAGGTCTGGGGAGGGAGGGTGTCATCGATATTGAACGTGAAGCGAAGATGGGCGGGCCTATACACACGAAAGGTGTGTTGATCTTAGGAGGTTACCTCACCAATAAATACGCCCGAGATAAACCTATCAGCCTATCGGCGAGGCTCGTCTTCGAACAGAGTTACGAAGGTGTGGAGGGTGATAGTGCATCGAGTACAGAGCTTTACGCGATACTCTCCGCTCTGGCTGAGCTGCCTATCAAGCAGAACCTTGCAGTAACGGGATCTGTAAATCAAAAGGGTGAGGTGCAGGCGGTGGGAGGGATTAATGAGAAGATCGAAGGATTCTTTGAGGTGTGTAAGGCTAAAGGCCTAAAAGGTAATGAGGGTGTAATAATCCCTGAAAGTAACGTTCAGAACTTGATGCTGAAGGATGAAGTCATTGAGGCCGTTAGAGCGGGGAAGTTTCACATCTACGCTGTTAAAACGATCGATGAGGGTATAGAGTTATTAACGGGCGTAAAGGCGGGCGAGAGGATGGCGAATGGCGAATTCGAGCCTGGCACGGTGAATTACAGGGTCGATAAGCGGTTGAGAGAGATGGCGGAGACTTTGGCAAAGTTCGCTGAAGTACCCGTCGTTGGAAAGGGCTCTCGCTCCGATGTGGAGTGAACCTAATGTAATAAATCCATATATATGAGGGGTGTAATCTTATCATGCCGTTGATCTCCGAAAGGGAGCTCGCCCATATCAAGCAAATACTCGATAGAGAGATGAAGTACGATGTGAAGCTGATAAACTTCACTCAAGAGTTCGAGTGCATGTACTGTCGTGAGACGCGTGAGCTCGTAGAAACGTTGGGTAGGCTATCCGATAAAATTAAGGTCGAAGTGTACGACTTTGTCAAGGATGCTAATAAGGCAAAGGAATTTGGTGTAGATAAGATACCTGCAACCATCATCATGGGTGAAAAGGATTATGGAATAAGGTACTATGGTGTACCAGCAGGTTATGAATTCGTCAGCTTCCTCGAAGATATCATCGATGTCTCACGAAGGACTACACGATTATCGAAGGCTTCGAAGGATAGGCTTAAAGCGATAAATAAACCCGTACATATTCAGGTCTTCGTTACCCCTACATGCCCATACTGTCCCAGAATGGTAAGGCTCGCGCACCAATTCGCGATGGAGAACGATTTAATCAGGGCTGATATGATCGAGTCTACAGAATTTCCTCAACTCGTAAGTAAGTATGATGTCATGGCTGTACCGAAGGTGGTCATCAACGATACCATCACTTTTGAAGGTGCAGTATCGGAGTCTAGCTTCATCGATTACATAATGTTGGCTTTAGAGGAGCATGAGCATACATAGATCATCTTTATCTATAACTAAGACTGAGGTTTAATATCGATTCGAAATTCGAATCTAACAGAATAAAGAAGTATAAGATCGAAGTTTAATGAATCCAAGAACTCTACTCAGAATAATTCCCGAGATATCTTACGGAGAATACTCGATAAAGGAGGTTGCGAAGAGGACTCGGCTCGGATCGGCTCTAGTGGAAGAAGTTTTAAAGATGTTATCTATGCATGGCATAGGTACTCTAACCGATGATAGGGTGAAGTTCGAAAGAAAGGACCGCATCTCTGCCGTAATTCTCGCTATCAATCTTGGATTGAGTATAGAGGAGGCTTCACAATCTTTAAGTTGGAGAGATTTTGAAGAATTCGTCCACTTCTTTTCTTCTCAAAATGGTTACTTTGTGGATAAAAGGGTTAGGTGGAAGAAGCATGGGATGGAGATCGATGTGCTCGCTGTAAAGGATGGTATAGGCCTCTTGATAGATTGTAAACATTGGAAGAGGACCATTACTCAATCTGCTATGAGGAGGATCGTTCATCTTCAGATCGAAAGGGCGAGGAGGTTCATGAGGAGTAGATTATCATCGAAGCTGAATGTCAAATTCGCACTACCGGTGATAGTAACACTCTATAGCAACAATATTAACTTCATCGATAAGGTCCCGATCGTACCTATAGCAAAGTTTCAAAACTTTCTATCCGAATTCTTAGGATACTTGGATCTAATCAAGCTGATCAGGTAAGATCGATCGAAGCGACCTAACCTTTAAGCGATGGTAATGTATTGATATATTAGATTTGAAGGTTCATGTGAATAAAAAGGGGATAAGGGCTTTAGGGATCGCTGAGAGTTTTCGTAAAGGCAAAGCCGATCGGTCGATACTTTCAGGGGTAGTTATGAGGAGTGATCTGATTATAGATGGGTTCGTATTCGGCTCTGCCACTTTAGGTGGCGATGATGCCACAGACCAAATTATTAAGATGTTCGAGAGGTTGAGAAGAAACGATATAAATCTTATCATGCTGGGAGGGGCGATAATAAGCTTATACAATATAATAGATATTGATAGGCTCTATCAATATACCAATACACCGATCATCTGCCTTACATTTGAAGAATCGAAGGGTTTAGAGCCCCATATTAAGCACCATTTTCCTCAAGGTTGGGAGAAGAAGCTCGAAGCGTATAAGAAACTTGGAGAGAGGGTACCTCTTAGGTTGAAGACAGGCCATACGGTATACGTTCGGACTTCGGGAATAACGATAGACGATGCCGAAATAATCCTAAATAGATTCACATTACAAGGTTCGATACCTGAGCCTATAAAGGTAGCCCGGATTTTAGCAAGATCTCGACTCGACGAAGAATCGTAATCGATAACATATTTGATGCGTTTGGCATTCGAAGACGATAATTAGATAAGATAACTTTACATCATATTCTCAGAATCTTCACACTATATTGGTGCGGGGGGTGGGATACTCGCCCACCTACTGGGTGGGTTTCGAACCCACGAACCTCTGAAGGACGGGATATCTTATCAAGATCTTAAGTCCCGCGCTTCCAAAGCTGGGTAGCCCTTCTTTGTCCAGGCTCGGCAACCCCCGCCAATAAACTGTTAATAAAAAAGGTGTAGATAACTTATTCGGTATCGATTGAAAGATTCTGTATGCATTCTAACCATTAATTAAATTAAAATATGGGAAGGATCGATAAGCGCGTTCATCGATAACAATCTATCAAACTTCTAAGTATAAATCGCATGAGGGAGAGAGTTTTTATCTTCGATCGTAGCTTTAAAGAATGGGCCCGTGGCGCAGTATGGACTAAACCTTACATAAAGCGCGGCAGACCAGGTTTGGGCTGAACCTCCTAAGCTGTAGAGGATCGCGATCGCGATCTTCAGCTAAAGGTCCGGGGTTCGAATCCCCGCGGGCCCGCTAAAGACCCACTAAAATTAGATCTTAATTCAGTTATGTATATGTAAAGACTTAGTCAAATCTTTAAGTGTCCATTCAAATTAGTTACTTGGGCGAGGAACTTGAAAGTGGAATCTTTGGCCGTCGATGTAGATGGTACGATTACTGAAGATGGTGGCGTAATCGATTTAGATGCCGCTTTTACTTTGAGGTGGATGGAGAATTCAGGTATTAGAGTACTCTTGGTGAGTGGAAGGAGTGTCTGGGAAGTCTTCTCTCTTGCCATCTACCTCGGTACGACTAGGGTCGTAGTGTGTGAAAATGGTGGTGTAATCGCCTTTTCACCAGTAGATATGTTACTGCTGGCTGATAAGTACCAGAGCCTCATCGCTTACGACTACCTCTCAAAGAGGATCGAGGGTCTAAGATTAAAGTTGGTATTCCCAAGGTTCACAGAAGTCGTATTGGAGAGAACGTTCGATATAAATTACGCCAAAAGGCTTCTAGTTGAAGGGGGTCTACCGATAGATATTAACGATAGTAAATACGCCTACCATCTTACACATAAAGACGTTAATAAGGGGAGAGGTTTAATAATCGCGCTAAAGTATCTAAAGATAGACCCAAAATCTTGTATCGCGATAGGTGATAGTGAGACCGATATCTCTATGTTCAAGGTATGCGGCTATAGTATCGCTCTAGGCAATTCGCCAGATTCGGTGAAGGCTGAAGCGAGTTACTCAGTACCATCGAAGTATGGTAAAGGGCTCGTCGAAGCTGTTCATTACATAGTTGAGAAGTTCTTATCACCGTGATCTTAAAATGACCTTTCGAAGATTCTTAAACGAGGTAAAAGAAAGGGTTGAGGAGGCGATCGTTAAAGCTGGTTTTCAAAGTATAGAATTTCAACCATCTGAACCACCTAGGATGGAGTTTGGTGATCTATCGGTCAATGTAGCCTTTCTCATAGGTAATCGAGAAGGTATGGAGCCGATGAGGGTTGCAGAGGCTATAACTTCTAAAATCGATAAGGAAAGGTTTGAGTTGATTTCAAAATTCACTATTCATCCACCGGGATACATCAACTTCTGGGTGAATTTGACCAATTTTTCATACCAAACTCTTATCGAATCTCTCAATGAAAATTACGGTTCTTTAAATATTGGGCGGGGAAAGAGGGTCATCATCGAACATACGAGTGTCAATCCCAATAAAGCACTTCATTATGGCCATTTGAGAAATGTCGTTTTGGGAGATTCCATATACCGCATCTTCAAATTTACTGGACATGATACTAAAGTCCTCAACTGGATAGATGATTCTGGTGTTCAAGTTGCAGATATCATAGTCGGTTTCCTCTATGCGAACTTCCCTCTTGAACCGCCTGAATCGATGAAGTTCGATCATTACTGTGGTGATGTAGTCTATGTGAAGGTCAATGAAATGTACGAGCATCGGCCACAACTCTTGGAGTTGAGGAAGAAGGTTTTAAAGGAGATCGAAGAAGGTAATTCTGAAGTAGCAAGGTTCACATCCGATGTGACCCAAAGAATCGTAAGAGAGCAGTTGAAGACATGTTGGCGAATAGGTGCGCGGTACGATTGTCTAAACTTTGAATCTCATGTGCTCCGATATAAACTCTGGCATAGCGTCTTCGATGAACTTAAAAGTAGAGGCATTGTAGAGTTCGCTACAGATGGTAAGTACGCTGGATGCTGGTTGGTGAAGGTTGAAGATGAAGAGGTCGATGAAGAGAAGGTCTTGGTGCGTAGCGATGGTACCACTACCTACATAGCAAAAGACATACCATACGCTGCTTGGAAGTTGGGAATGGTTCAAGATCCTTTTTCATACAATATATTTGGTATTCAGCCCGATGGGACTATATTATGGCAGACCGTGTTAGATGATGGTGTGAAGGATCATCCACAATTTAATTCGGCCGATCTGGCTATCACGGTGATCGATGTAAGGCAGAGTAGGCTTCAGAGGATCATATCGAGTGTGCTAAATCGATTGGATGAGAATGCGAAGGGCAGATACATACATCTGGGTTACGAGATCGTCTCTTTAAGTAGAGGGACTGCCAGAGAGTTAGGTATAGAAGTTGAGGGGCGTGAATTTTTACAGATGTCTGGGCGTAAAGGTATCTATATAAATGCTGATGATGTACTCGATGCACTTCATACAAAAGCTTACGAGGAGACGAAGAAGAGAAATCCAAATGAGAGCGAGAGTTGGCTTCATACTACAGCCGAGAAGGTAGCGGTTGCAGCGATTCGATACGATCTATTGAAGCAGGATCTGAATAAAATGATCATATTCGATCTATCTGAAGCTTTAAGATTGGAGGGTGAAACGGGGCCTTACATTCAATATGCTTACGCAAGGGCTTCTAAAATCCTGGAAAAGGCTGGTGTGAATGGGCTTACCATTAACGAGAAGGTTGCCGCTTCATTGGTCGATGTAAATGAGATAAGCTTATTGAAACTCATATCTAAATTCGATCTATACGTTGAGGATGCTTTAAGAAATCTCAACCCTAAAGTTCTGACAAAGTATGCATACAACTTGGCAACACTATTCAATACTTTCTATGAAAGGAGCCCGGTGTTAAAGGAGAAGGATGAAGATAGAAGGGTCGGAAGGTTGGCTCTGGTAAAGAGCTTTCAAAATACCATTAGAAATGCCCTTTGGCTCTTAGGGATCGATGCTCCAGATAGAATCTAGTGAAGAGAATCATGCCTTCACGATTCAAACTTGTAGCTTTCGATCTGGATGGCACCTTGATCGAGGATAAAAGTAGCTGGCTTAAAGTACATAAATACTTTAATACAACTTCGAAGGCTGAAGAATACTTAAGACTTTACTGTCAAGGTAAGATCACTTATGAGGAGTTTATGAAGAAGGATATAGAAGCGTGGCCGAAGCCCCTCCATATATCTAAAATCATCCAGATCCTCTCCACTTGTAAAGTGCGCCCAGAAGCTAAATCTGTAATTCAAGAAATTCGTAATAGAGGGTTGGAGGTAGCGATTATATCAGCTGGTATTGAACATCTGGCAAAGAGGGTCGCGAACGAATTAGGAATACATCACTTCTTTGCCAATAAATTATGTGTCGATGAAAATGGATACTTAACGGGTGAGGGGGTCATGGAGGTTGAGCCCGCACGTAAGGATAAAGCCTTAAGAGTGTTGGCTGAGAGGCTAGGGTTGAGTTTGAGCCAATGTATAGCTGTAGGTGATTCTCCCCTCGATTCGAGCTTTCTCAAAGCGGCTGGACTGGGCTTATACTTGGGCAGTGAAAAGGAAGCAAGATCGATCGGTGTGAAGTCTATAAGCAATCTTTCAGAGATTTTGAATTACATTTGAACTTTCGATATACTGGATTATTGCTATAAGCCCCTTCTATTTCTATATCACATTTGGTTCGATTATTGTAAATTCATAATTCATTTTGAGGTTGAGAGGTAACTTGCAACGATTATGAGGAGGCCGCCGATGATTGTAGATAATGTGGGCTGTTGGGCAAGGAAGAAGAAGCCAAAGAATATTGCGCTAACCGGTTCTAAATACGTTAGGATGACTGCCCTTTGAACCTTGATCAGGTTAAGCCCATTCAAGTAAAGTGTGACGGCGAAGCCCGTATTGAAGAAGCCCAATACCAATAGAAGTAACCATGAATTCAATTCTAAAGATAGATTGGCATTTATCAAAAAGGGTGAGAGGAAGAAGATCGTTGATAAATAGGAGTAGAATGCAACGATTCTACTTGAGAGCTTCATCATGGCCTTTTTAGATAGAATGATGAAGATCGCATAGGCGAGACCAGCGAATAGTCCAGATAACACTCCTAGGAGGTTCAAACCCCCATGATCGGTTTGAGGGAAAGAAATCATGAGGATCCCGATGATGGAGAGCATGAGTGCAATTATCGTCACCTTCTCGACCTTCTCGCCCAAGAATACAGATGCGAAAAAGGTAGCGAAGATCGGTGCGATGTAATTTAAGAAGACCGCACTCGCTATCGAAATTAGCTTCATAGATTGGAATAGGAGCCCCCAACCGAGGCTCAACATCAATCCCAATGTTAATAAAATCTTCCAAGAATGAATAGCTTCAAAAACTTCACGCCTTTGAGTCATAAGTACAATAGGTAGAAGGGAAAGGCTCGCGAATAGTACTCTAAAGAATGCGATGACGTACGGGCTCAATGGTATCCAATTTACAAATACACCATTAGACCCCCAGATGATCGCTGCGGTAATCACATACACGTATCCAAGTATTCTCGAGTTGATCGATCCCAACATCTAGACTTTGATATCACATCTATATATACCTCTATAGAATAAGAAGGGGTTAGCAATAGTATGATGTGAAATTTAGGTTA
>JANXEG010000014.1 GCA_025058425.1 Nitrososphaerales archaeon | reverse complement strand
TACGTCGTCGGTATGTACATAGATGCGTTAGGTCAATTAAAAGCGATTGGTATAGATGAAGGGAAGGGGAGCTTCAATGAATATAGTAGTGATCGTATATTAATCGATAATGATTCCCTAGTAATCATTCCAAATTGGAGGATAGATGTGAATAGACTAAAGAAGGAGAAACACCAGACCGAATTGAGGACGAAAGCCCTGGAGGAATTATATAATTCGGGTGAAATCCCTCGCTACGTGTATGAAGATCTCCATAAGCAATTTGATGGAGAGCTTAAGCAACTACAATCTTCTTATGAATCGCTCATGGACTCGTTACGGAAGAGAATCGTGGAGCTCGATCGGCAGAGGGAGAGTCTGGAGAAATTCTTGGGTAGGATCAAGGTTCAAAATAGAACTGGAGAGATCGATGAGAGGACGTACAAGATTATGAGTGATTACATTCTCTCTTTACTCGAAAAGAATTATCTGGAAAGACGAGATATCGAAAATATACTTAATTCGTTTTCACCACCTTTGGAGTCTGAAGAAGTAAAGCCATTGATCGAACAAGAATTACAAACCTAATAGTAGCTAATCGAGAGTCGATACCTTCGGTAGAAGGTTACACAAAGGTAGATAAACAATTGATGGATTCCAAAATGATAATGAAAGGTTTACAGATCGGAAGGTTTCAATCGAGCCTTATAGGATTTAGTACATTGATCGTAGCTGCCAATTCAAGTGGTTTATTGATTACCGCTGAGAGTAATAAATGGTACCTCGCTTTAATAGTAGCATTTGTATCTTTACTGATATTCATAACTCTGATCGTGCGAAATCTAATAAATGAGCATAACCAAGGTGTACAAATATTCAAGATTTTAGGAGCGAAAAGGAGAATTTTAATAGGTTCAATGCTTCTTGAATGGGCGTTGGTAGGAGCGGTAAGTTCACTTATAGGTTCGATGCTCGGTTTATTGATAACAGCATCTTCTTCTCAAACTTTTTTTGAAAGGCTCATCAATATGCCTATAATCGAAGTGACAAAGAGTGTCATCTTCATCTCGAGTTTATGTATGATAGGTATGGCGATTGGTATTGTGGTAGGCGTATACCTGGTTTGGAATCGTTGATGTACAAAAAAGATAAAGATAAACAAACAATAGCGATTCAGATGAAGCATGTACAAAAAGTCTATAATGGATTCACTCGATGTGTAGTATTTCAAAACCTCAATCTTGAGATTAAGAGTGGAGAATTTGTAGCGGCCGTGGGGCCTATCGGTTGTGGAAAGACTACACTTATCAATCTAATTGCAGGTATTGAACGGCCGACTTCGGGCAGTATCTTTCTCGATGGCTTCGATATCACCAAGCTCGATGATGATCAACTCGCAGACCTACGCGCTACAAAGATTGGTATAGTGCATCAGGTTCAAAGGTTATTCCCTGAGCTCACCGTTCTACAAAATATCGAATTTCCTCTACTACTAAAGGGGATTAAGAATGAGCAGCGTAAAGCCCAGGCGATGGATATTCTGAACCGTCTGGGCATAGCGGGGCAGAAGGATAAAAAAGTTTCTACACTGAGCATAGGTGAACGGCAGATGGTCTGTATCGCTAGGGCTATGGTCTTCAACCCTCCCATCATTCTGATGGATGAGCCTACTGAAATGCTAGACCCTGTAGTCCGGGAACTTGTACTTAGCCTCATTCGAGGCGATAATCTGATCAGAGGCAAGACTGTATTGATTACAACTCATGATCGAAAGATCATGGAGATGGCACACCGAGTTATAAGAGTAAAGAAATCTATCCCTTGATCAATTTGTTAAATTGATACTTTTTGAACTTTAAATTAGAGAGGTTAAAGATTTTAAAGATTTTGATACTGTGTCGTGAAGGCATATAAGAAAGCGTTTCGATAATCTTTTTGGCTTTATTTTGAAGGTGTTACGTGGTGGTTTCGGAAACCGTTACTATCTTTGGTTTGAGTAGTGAGGGTTATCAGATCGCTCTAACTTTAGCGAAGAACCTTATACCCGTAGTTATTATAGATGAAAATCTCAAAGTGGGGATGGAGTTAAAGCCCGAAGATGTAGCAAATTACACCTCTATTCAAGCTTTACAAGAGGGCGAACCCCTCTTGAAGGTAAAACCATTCGAAAAGACCTTGAATGAGTCACGATACATATTCTTCATCCCTAGGATTCGAAGTTTCGATGGTGAAGCGAGGGTTGAAATCAGTTCAAAGTTACGTGAATTGGCAAAATACCTTCCTAAAGGATCTGTCGTGATAAATAATCTACCAGTTGGTATAGGTGGAAACCTTGAAAATATTAGATTGATAGAAAGAGTCAGTGGGTTTAAATGGAATGAGGATTTTGATTATGTATATTGTCCCTTCGTTCCATGTACCAAAAACCCCATCACGGTTGGCTCTGATAAGCTGAAGATGGATAAAGAGCTTTTGGAGGTCTTCCAGCTTGCAGGTATTAAGACTCCACCATTATTACCTTTAAGGCTGTCTGAAGCTGCACATGCTAGACAAGTAATATCTTACTTAGCAGATATGGTTGCAAACTTTGAACTTTTAAAGAAGGCAAAAGAGGGTGTGGAACGTTTAGAAAAGATAAAATCTTTTGGTCATCGTGAAGTGTACTTGAATGATTTGATCGAATATACCTTCGATTTGAAGGTCTTTACAAATACCTTTATTTCAGGCGAACCGCTCCTTTACCTTTCTACAGGTATACTAAGGAGTATAAATAGCTACACCAAATACTTAATCGATGAATTAAGAAAATTTATCAAAGCTCGAGAATTAAAGACTAGTAAGATGAAGATTGTGCTACTGTGGTCCTTAGATCAGTTTGAGGCAAGGGGTGACCGCTTGATGACCTTGAAGAGCATGGTAGAAAGGTTTAAGGATTATATCAGCGATACTATCCCAATCAGTAGGAAGGATGAGTGGGCGAATTTGATCCAACCGACCGATAGAACTTATATCATAATTACATGCTCTAAGCAGGATTTCGAAGCAACTTTAAAGATGGTAAAAGATAAGACCTTACCGGGAGGATTTATATTAAAGGCTAATATGCCGATCGAATGGATCACAGGGTGATCGATTTGGTGAAGGTTGGGGTCATCGGTGTTGGAGGTTGGGGCAAGAACCATCTGCGGGTTCTGAAGGATCTGAAGGTATTATCCTCCTTTTGTGATATAGATGCCACGAAGGTCAAGATGTATGAAGAAAAGTATGGGGTGAAGGGTTATACATCTGTTGATGAAATGTTGGAGAAAGAAGATTTGGATGCTGTTACCATCTGTACACCCACCTCTACCCATTATGAAATAGGTATGAAAACTATTAACTCAGGGCTCGATACGTTCATCGAAAAACCATTGACTTATTCATCTCGTGAAGGTGAAGAGCTAGTATCTTTGGCGAAAAAGAAGAATGTAATCCTCACCGTTGGTTACATCGAACGCTTCAATCCCGCTGTAATCGAGTTGAAAAGGATCCTAAAAGGGGATGAAGTTGGCAAACCACTCCTCCTCGAATTTCATCGGGAGAATCGATGGACAGGTCAGGTGCGTGATGTAGGCATAGTTATGGATACATCTGTACATGATATTGATACGGCTCGATGGATCTTTGAAGAGGAGCCGAGAGTGGTCTTTGCGAGAACTGGTAAAGTGATTGGCAATTATGAAGATTTTGCCACGATCATTCTAGGATTCGATGGAGAAAAGACCGCCTTTATAACTTCAAATTGGGTTACTCCAAAAAGAGTGAGGCAGTTGATCACCGTCTGTACAAATGGTATAGTAACGATCGATTTTATTACTCAAGAAATTAGAGTAGATGATAGTAAAGGGACGTTGATACCTCGTAAAGAGTGGCAGGAGCCTTTGATGTTAGAGTTAAAGAGCTTCATAGAGTGTGTAGAGGGGCGAAAAGAACCCCTAATTAAGGGTGAAGATGGTGTGAAGGTCACAAAGATCGCGGAAGCGGCTTTGGTCTCTAGCCAGACCGGTTCGCCCATCTACCTTCAGTTATAGTGGTGCTAGATATGAAGAGAAGATTGCTCGACATACTTGCCTGCCCCATAGATAAGCATTATCCGTTAGAATTGATCGAGTTAAATGTGAATAACGATGTGATCATCGATGGTGTACTCGTCTGTTCGATGTGTGGGAGATACTATCCAATTATAGATGAAATCCCTGTCATGTTACCAGATGATCTAAGGGATAAGAATGAAGATTTAGAGTTTTTAAGGAAGTGGGCTGGAAGACTTCCAGAGAGGATCGTATATCATGGCAAACCTTACCATCTTGAGAGAAAGCAATAAAATTTATGAGGTATCCATTATATGGGCATGGAGAAAGAGGAGAAGGTAATAAACTTCATCGGTAAGAATGTGAAGATGGGGCAAGGTGTTAAGGTATGGCACTTTGCATACGTAGGAGATAATGTAGAATTAGGAAATAATGTACTCATTGGATCTCTAGCACATATAGATCGAGGGGTGAAGATTGGAGATAACACGCGAGTAGAGGGTTCGGTCTACATACCCCCACTTACAGTTATAGGTAAGAACGTCTTCATCGGTCCTGCTGTCGTCTTCACCAATGACCCTTACCCTCCGAGCAAACGCATGGTAGGGATAGTGGTAGAGGATGGTGCAATTATAGGTGCGGGTTCGGTGATTAAAGCTGGTGTAAGGATCGGTAAAGATAGTGTTGTAGCCATGGGTGCCGTCGTGACGAAAGATGTTCCTCCAAACGTGGTCGTAGCCGGTTCGCCTGCAAAACCTATTTACTCGCGCCAGGAGTACGATAAAAAGAGGAGATCATGGGAGAGTGGAGCGATTTAAGATGCTTTAAGATGCTATAAGCCGACATAATGGCTCTTAGATAGTAGATAGATTTATCGATTCAATTTGAAATTCGAGAATTTTGATGAATAGAGATCGATCGTAAAATTGTAAAGGAAGCCTTATCTATACAATCTCCAATAGTATGATAGAGAATGAGGACTTTTCTCGCGATAGATGTGAATAGTAAAGAGGCTATAAAAAGAATTGTAGATCTACAGAAGAAACTTTTGGAGAGTGGTGCCGATTTAAAGTTGGTAGAACCCCAAAATCTACACTTTACGATCAAATTCTTCGGGGAGTTGAACGAAACAGATGTAAACGAGTTGGTGAAGAGAGTCAAAAACCTTCACACGAAACCGATCGATGTAACCTACAAGGGCATAGGTGTATTCCCACATTTAAGGCATATCTCTGTGATTTGGGTGGGTGTTGATAGCGAAGGTGAGAAAAAGTTACGTGAAGTTGCGGAGCGAGTGAACGAATTATTAATCGGATTTAAGTATAAAGATAGAGATGATAAGCCCTTTCAACCTCACATAACCATTTCACGGGTGAAGAGTAATAGGAATAAGGATCGATTGTTGAATGTAATTACAGATTATCGCGATTATATATTCGGTAATGATACACTCAACAGTATTAAGTTAAAGAAGAGCGAATTGACGCCTAAAGGGCCTATATACACCGATCTCTACACCTTTCCATTTGTAGAGGGTTGATTATGGATAGACTTCAAGATGTATTAAGCCAAGCGATTAAGCTCGTAGAACCATCGAGAGAGGAGGAAGAGGTTGTCCATAAAGCTGCGGAGAAGACCTTGAAGCTCATAAAGGATGAAGTTGATAGGTGCAAAGTACAACCTCAAGTAGTACTGGGCGGATCTTACGCAAAGGGTACATGGTTGAAAGGCGAAGCAGATGTAGATATCTTCATGAAATTCCCTCCGGATATGGATAAGGAATCTTTAGAGAAGTGGGCTGTGCACATAGGAAAGAATGCTTTAAAGGGATTCAACCCGACTTTAAGGTATTCAGAACATCCCTACGTAGAGGCTTACGTCGATGGGGTTAGGGTGAATGTGGTTGGGTGTTACGATGTACGTAAAGGTGAATGGAAGAGTGCCGCCGATCGATCACCCTATCATACAATTTTAATCGTAGAGAAATTCGATGAAAATTTAAGGAGAGAGGCAAGATTGTTGAAGAAATTCATGAAGGGTATCGGCATTTATGGTGCTGAATTGGCTATTCAAGGCTTTAGTGGCTACGTATGTGAAGTTCTTATCTTAAAGTACGGTTCATTTCTCTCCACAATTAAAGAGGCATCGGTCTTTAAAGAGCGGCAGATAATCAGCTTGGAGAGTGTGGATGAGGAGTTGACAAGGTTACATAAGAGCCCATTGGTAATCCTCGATCCGGTCGATTACAGGAGGAATTTGGGTGCAGCGATATCTCCCGAGAATGTTGGTAAATTTATAATGGCTTCACGATCCTTTTTAGCCCACCCTGATATACAATACTTTATCGGTATTAAGTCGGTAAAACCTCTGGATGAGTTAAAGGCTTCACCATTGATCGAGAACCTCGTCGCTGTTACATTCAAACATAGAGCAAGGAGCGTAGATATCTTATGGGGCCAATTAAGAAGGAGCATGGTTCATGTGAAGCGCCAGATAGAGGTAAGTGGTTTTAAAGTGTACAGAATGGCATGTTGTAGTGATGATAAAAGGATGAGTGCCTTTCTTTACCTCTTAGAGAATACGACATTGCCTAGTGAGATGGTGAAGGTGGGGCCCAAAGTCTTTATGAATAGGGATGTGGAGAGGTTTTTGACGATGAATCGAGATGCCAAACTTTTGTGGATTGAAAGTGATCTAAGGGTTTATGGCTTGGTGAAGAGAAAGTATCCATCTATAAGGGATTTCCTTAACGATCTGTTAAGTAAGAATATCTCACGTTCGGGTGTGGCACCAGGCTTGGCTTCTGATATCGAACGTAGCTTTAAGATCTATATCGGTAAAGAAATCTTAAAAGTAGCTAGAGAGAAGAGTTGGTTAGTTGAGGGTGTCCATGATATTATCTGCGAAGATGGATTCGGTCTCCGTATCGGTCGATGATCTAATCTATTTACCATACTCACATGTAATCTGTTACCCAAGCCCAGACGAAAGTATAGTGAAAGCTCGAGTAGAGTATTTAAAGATGTTGGGTGTTGAAAGGATCATCTTTGAAGGTAAGACACAGATCGGCAGATTGAATGTACTTGGTAAAGGGTGTGTGGGTATTGTAGTGAAGGGCATATGGTACGGTAAAGATTGTGCTTTAAAGATTAGAAGGGTAGATGCAAATAGGGAGAGTTTAGAGAATGAAGGTAAGATTTTAAAGATGGTGAATTGTGCCAAAATCGGACCTAAATTATATGAATCTTCACAAGACTTTTTGGTTATGGAGTTTATAGATGGTGTAAGAATAATCGAATGGATAAAGAGTTTAAAGGGTAAGGGTTCTGTTGCAAAGTTAAAGGGCGTTCTGAAAGATATTGTGGAGCAATGTTATACTCTAGATAGGTTGAATATCGATCATGGTGAATTGAGCAATTTGGAGAAACATATTCTGATAGACAAGGATCGGAGAGCGGTCATAATAGATTTTGAAACCGCAAGTTTGATGAGAAAGACTTCAAATTTAACTTCGAGTGTACAGTACCTTTACATAGGTGGTCCAGTAGCGAAGAGGATTAGAAGATATATTGGAGTAAAAGATGTGAGTGAAATCATCGATGCATTAAGAGAGTATAAAAGGTTAAAGGATGAAAGGAGTTATAAAAATTTGTTAAGATGTTTAAAGTTAGAGGTGTAAGATCGATTTAAAATCGATCGATGTAAACGATATGAATACTATTTTTAGATAAATCGAGGATCGTTGTGGAATCTTCTTTCGCCCCTACACCTCGCCTATGAGCTCGATCCTCTCCCTACATATTTGATAAATTCATTCATCAAACCGAACCATCCTTCGATCAAAGGATACATCGACCCATTCTTTTCCAATCCATAGCGCTGAAAGGGTTTTGTTAAATGTCTTTGGGAATGGGGTGGAGGAAGGTACAATCCGAGCTTAAGGCTTCTAGGTACTTCAATAGCTACTTTTTGGGCATTCTTATCTTTAAATCCACAGTATAGGCAACTGTAACCTTTCCCCTTACCTTCTGAAGACATCCGTTTACCACATTTATTACAAATAGGGTTTCTATAAACTAAGTCTTTAGCTAATTTTATCACCTTTATATATTCAACATTGATGATGCTAGGGTATTTCATATACTTCCTCCTCACACCACCACCTACTTCGATCAAATCGTTAGGTATCAATGCCGATGCGACCTTCCTCAATCTACCTGATGGTTCATAAACGGCACACCAAGCCTCACCCTTTTCATTTCTAATCTTAAAGTATACGTGGCCGCCTTTGCCGATGATAGGTCTTTGGGAGACATAGCCTACAACATGACCAGAAGTGTAAGGCTTTAAATGGCTCAGATCGAGCTCATAGGCGAGGTGTAGATTCGTACCTTGATTCGTCCGAAAGATCATGAACCTCTCTATGAATTGGGAAACCTTGATCATACTCGCCGCTTTAAGAAGTATTCTAGGATTCTCACCTCTTATGCCAAAGAGGACGGGGTCTGGCCCTCTAGGCGTGATTAAAACCCTCTTTATTTCGAAATCATAGTTGTTAAAGGTTTGAGGAAATGTCTCTCTACTCATAAGTATAACTGAATCGGGATCGATCCCTCTACTCTTACCCCTTTCATCGATGGAACGGTAAGCGAGAAATTCGAAGGTATGATCTCCCTCTAGGGTATTCCCAATGGCTGCTAAAGCCCCAATTATACCTCTACCATTCCCAAATTCTTCATACTGCCCATCATATTCATCGATGATCTGTAATGCCTGTGATTTCTTTACAATCTTATGTAAAGCGAGCTCACCGAACGCCTTTATACGATGAGGTATATTAATGCCTTCTAACATTACTACACCGGGGTTACTATCTGTGATATCCGAGTTCTTCTCAACTATGTCTAAAATTTTATGGAAGGTACTGTGAGGATCGTTTACCATAACTCTTAATGCGACCGCACCATTCCCACGGGTCTTCCATGGTACATTTGGATTTAGTCGGATAAGGTTAGGGTAATCTAAAAAGACCGCTCCACCTTCAAGTAATGATTGCACTATTAAAGAGGCTAGGTAAGTGGTACAAGACCTCCTAGAACTGTCTGTATCATCTATTCCTATATGAATGATGGGCAACATCTATAGGATATTATCTCTTTATTATCATTCGTCTCTAAACTATTTAACTATTCAAAATTAGCAGGATTCTATTACGATCATAGTGAGTGTAGAGCGGACTTTATCGAGCTTTCTAATCTTCCAAGCAACCGTTTCTTTTACCTTTTCCATAGTGTCAGCTTCAACTTTAGCGATGATATCGTAAACACCATATACTGCATGAACCTCTTTTACATTCTGAATCTCTTTTAATTCCTTCACCAATTCTTCTTCAGCGCCTAGGTCAGCATTTATCAGTACGAACGCTGCCGGCAATTATATCACCTTCCTAAAGTACATATATGGATCATTATATTTAATCGTTTAACCCTTAAAATATTCTTCAACACCTTTAAAGATACTCGGAGATTCTGGGATTCTGACTCGATCGAGTCTTTAAGATACACCGATTGAATCCTTTCGAATTTTTCAAATTTTAAACTGAAATCTATTCATTAATGTTTAAATCTTACAGATTTCAAAGTTCATATTAAGTTTGAACCCTTTGATCAAAGACGAATTCAGATCAGATGGTAGTAAGAATAAACTATCAAGTATCTTATGGTTGATCATCATCATTCTAATCATCGGTTCGTTATATACATACTTTGACATTCAAACTCGTTATATGGAACTTCAAAACAATTACAATAACCTCAGATTGCAGAATGAGAAGATCTACTACCAACTTCAACTTATTGAATCTAAGTTGATGAATATTGAGTCACGAATAGTAAGTGCCAATTTAACAATTTCAACTGTACACTCCAACTCGACCGAAGTATTTAAGCGGGCTGGTCCTTCAGTGGTGGCTGTGCTGGTAAGGATTGAGAACATCTTAGGAACTTCTTCTGGCGGGGGTTCGGGCTTTATCTATGATCGAGCAGGCCATATCATAACCAACCATCACGTAATAAAGGGTGCAGATATCATCAGAGTGGCCTTTCCAGACGGTTCATCATACCCAGCCAAGTTGGTAGGTACAGATCCTTACAGCGATTTGGCTGTGATAAAGATAGATGCCCCTCCAGATAAACTCAACCCCCTTCCACTCGG
This sequence comes from Nitrososphaerales archaeon, assembly GCA_025058425.1. Classification (NCBI taxonomy): domain Archaea; kingdom Thermoproteati; phylum Nitrososphaerota; class Nitrososphaeria; order Nitrososphaerales; species Nitrososphaerales archaeon. Next base: position 15,949 of record JANXEG010000014.1, on the reverse strand, counting down.
CGACTCTTCTAAGCTCGTCGTAGGGCAGAAGGTCGTAGCTATAGGCAATCCGTTCGGTTTAAGCAATTCCATGACAGAAGGTATCGTAAGCCAATTGGGAAGGATGCTTCAGACGGAGCAGGGTTTTCTCATAGTCGATGTAATTCAGGTGGATGCAGCAATAAACCCTGGAAACTCGGGCGGGCCTCTGATGAATATGAATGGTGAAGTGATCGGTGTGAATACCGCTATCATCTCCCCAACGGGAGCCTTTGCTGGTGTAGGGTTCGCAATACCATCGAATCTGGTAAAGAAGGTCGTACCATCGCTCATAGCAAAGGGGAAGTATGAGCACCCGTGGTTGGGTATTACAGGTATAAATCTTACGCCTGAGATTGCGAATGCTATGAAGCTAAATATATCTAAAGGTTTCTTGGTCAGAGATGTTGTGAAAGGTGGACCAGCCGATAAGGCGGGGATAAAGGGTGGGAATCGTGCAGTACGAATCGAAGGTGTCAATGTGGTAATAGGTGGTGACGTGATCGTGAGTATAGATGGTCTTGAAGTTAGAGGGATCGAGGATATCCTAGTATACCTACAGAGGAATAAGAGGGCTGGTGAGCAGGTAAAGATTACTGTACTCCGTGAAGGCAAGTTGTTAGAGTTTAACGTAATTTTAGGGGAGAGGCCACCACCATCTTAAATGGGATGATAAAATTTGACCAAACCGTCTCGTTATACGAAGGAGATAATCCCCATCGAAGAGAAGGATAGATTATTCTCAAAGTACGCAAGTAGATTTATATTCGAAGAGAAGGCCGATATCTATGGTTGTTGTATCAAGCTGATAACCGATCAAAGGTATGTGAAAGAGCGGTGGGAGGATAACTTCTACCCGATGTCTGCCAATATCCGCTCACACGGGAGGCTCATCGTAACCAATGAAGATGAGATTGGTGAGCCAAGAGTCATCTACGAACCTATTTCGAAGACAGCCTTTGTATTAAATGTAGATTACTACGGTTGGATCAAGTCCATCGCTCTAAGTATAGCGGGAGATATAACAGAAGATGCACACTACATCTATCCCGTACATGGTGCGTGTATCGATTTGGGAGGTTGTGGAATATCTCTAATCGCCCCATCGGGTACGGGCAAGACGACTCATACGTATGGGCTTTTAAGATTGGATGGTGTGAGAGTGGTGGCTGACGATTGGTTCTTCGTAAGGCTTCAAGATAATGATGCAATAGCGTTCAGCTCAGAGAAGAACTTCTATGTCCAGGCTGATATTGCGAATATATGGGGTGAATATCAAAGATTGATCGAGAATGTAGAGTTCGATTCAAGGGGTAGAGCTATCATAAATGTAAAGAGCGTTATAGGGAAGGGAAAGATACTACCATTAACAACTGTAAGAGGTGTGATTATACTGAAGAGAGATGTAAACGATAAGGTACTAATAAAGAGGATCGAATCAGAGGAAGCGGTCGATTATATGGAGAGGACGAACTTTTGCAACCCTCATCTACTGGTGGTGAATGAACGAAAGACCAGATTGAGGAGTAAATTCTTTAAAGACCTGTTCGGAAGAGTACAGGTCTTTATGATAAATGCGGTCCCACCACCTTTGGAGACACATCGAATGATCTGTGAAGCGATCTCAAAGATCACTTCACCGTGATGAAATTTAGCGCCATTATTCAAACTCGAAAAGGATAATTTGGTGTCACTCACGCAGAGAAAAAATTATTTTTTTAAAAAATCCGACACTGAAACTTTACATGAAGCTTTAATCCTAATAATCCTAATAATCCTAATGATTTAAGATTCGTTTAGAGCCTCTAAGCTACCTTCACAAGATTCGTTCAAGTATCGAATGAGCTCCGGTAACGAATGTACCGAATCGATAAAGTAATCGGGGGCTGCCTTTAACAATTCCTCCACACTAAATGGTCCAGTAGGTACCGCTACTGACACTAAACCTGCAGATTTCGCTGCAATTATATCCGCAACACTATCTCCTACGAATAGGGCTTCATTGGGCTCGACATTTAACGATCGTAAGGCCTTCACCATACCTCCTTTATCGGGCTTTAATTCATCAGAGTCGTCTCGAGTCACAATTACATCGAAGGCATCTCTTAATCCCAACTTCTCTAAACTCTTCATCGTACCTATTCGCCCGTTATTCGTCACCAGACCTATCTTCAAATTCATTTCACGAAGTGTTTTTATTAGAATTTCAACCGAAGTGTCACGTGTAACTCTTTCAGCCGCCTCGATCTCCACTTCTTCATAGATTTGATATATCCTCTTCTTTATGGAAGCAAAGGTCGATGGATCTATAATATCCTTTACTTTCTTCAACGTTAAATACACACTGATATTCGGATCGAGCTGCACACCTTTAAGATCGTATTCACTCAAAATTTCTATAGCTTTGAATCTGACCTTCTTGTAATCTAAAAGGAATTTGGTCAGAGTTCCATCTAAATCGAAGAGGACCGCCCTTAATTTCAATACAGAATAGAGCTAATCTAAGCGCACATATAATATTTACGTTTTTATAGAATTAGAGGTTAGCGTCCAGTCGATCACGAATGAACCTCTCTAGATCGAGGATGCTCTTCTCTAAATCTTTAATATCTACTTCAAAGGTAGGTACGATGATACCTCTCTTTTCAAACTCGGATAAGAGTTCTTCAAAGAAGATTCCTAAGCCTTCACGATAACCATTCCCAACAGGGATACATTTTACCGCACAACTGGGTGAGCGAGTGATTCCTATAATTCCTAAGATCTTGAGCTTAGGTTCCTTCCCCATCTTTATCAAGGATTCGATATTCATGCCTACCATCTTCGCAAGTTCTTTCACATGCTCTCTATAATGATCGATAGACTCATACTCATCCTTCGTCATCTGCTCTCTAGGGTTACCAAGGTACGTAAATTCAGGGCAGGGTAGTTGATAGATCCCTATACCCATTTCAGCCAATTTATCAATCACTTCTTTTACCACTCCCCCTTCTACACGCTTACCCTTTCTCCACCAACGTGTCCCTCGGTTGAGAATGCAATGGGCCACAGCTACGAATTTAACCTCTTCCACCAACCTTCTTCACCATCTCTACCCTTTTACAGTAAGCACACACCTCTGCAGAGCTGGGGAAACCGCATTTTATACAACTCCTCAACTCCGGCCGTTCCACCCTATCTTCGATCATGGGTATAAGCTTCTTTAAAAAGAGGGAGAGGGCTTGATACCTAAAGTTTGGATTACCCTCACTCAAAAGATCAAGGATCTTCTTACCCTCTCTCGATTTGGTTCCTATCGAGTGGGGGCAGTTGATCGTTCTAATAGGTATCTCTGTATATAAAGCGTACTGATAATCTTCAAACTCACTCAACTTGATCAATGGTTTGACCTTCTTCGTTTGATAAGGATGTTTCGGTATCAACACTGGCTTGAGCCTCACGAGTTGGACAAAGTCCCCTGAGAAGAATGTGTGAAGTAGTGTGGAGAGCACATCATCAAGGTTATGGCCAGTAGCAAGGACCTTCGCACCGATTTCTAGAGCCATTTTATCCAACAGATGCCTTTTTACAATCCCACAGGGCGAACATACTTCATTTTTATAGATGGTCTTCCGAAAATCATCTATAGTAAATCCTTCATCGATCAATCTAAACACATGAAGGTCTACATCCTCCTCCCTTACAAGTGCCCTTACTTTACTCTCACAATGGTCTGAATAACCTTCGATTCCTAAGTTGATATGAAGCGCAACGATATCAAGGTTAGGAAAGGCCCTTCTCAATGAACGTAGCAATGCACCACTATCCTTACCACCCGATACCGCTACCGCTACCCTTTCATCGAGGTTGAACATGTGATACTTCTCGACAGCCTCCCTCACTCTCCTCTCAAAATAATCTGTAAAGCATTCTGGGCATAGTCTTAACCTTCCATCAGCTACGCTGACCTCTGCATATCGATCTTTACATTTAACACAAAGCACGGGCAAGATCGGTTATCGATAGAAGTATAGGTTTACGCTTCTATTTATGAATAGAGCCTTCAGATGCTCTATAACGAGTATAAAGATTTGGCTATGCGAAATCGTGTCTAAATACCATTACTATCTTCTAAACAAGGAAGGAGGCTCTTCTTAATATCATCCTTCATACTCTCACACCTCAAGTAAAGCTCTTTGTAAATACTGATGGACTTTTCGAGCGCTTCATCGATCCCGATCTCTCCATTCTCAATCCTGCCCATGAGCTCTTCAACGAACCTTCTCGTCTCTGGTGTAACGAGCCTTTTATCGACCTTCTCTAAAACATCTATAAAGCCCATTCCGAGCTTCGTAGGAATGAATACACCACTCTTTAACGCATAACCCCTCTCTACTATCAATTGAGGGAATGTAGCCCTTGTAGCATCGGTACCGATGTGGCTCTTGATCATCGCGGATAGGAGCTCCGGCTCCTTCATTCTACTGGGAGGTCTCGTCTCCCCCTCCCTTAACTTGATTTCGATAACCTTTATACTCGCCCCTTCTTTTAACCTTGGTAATGGATCTTCATCGGGCTTAAAGTAGTGAAAGACCCTGTAGAACCCTTCCTCTAAAAGGTATGACCCTTCTGAGAAGAATTTGATACCTTCTATGACCAACTCAACCTTTTGATTAACCTTCAATGCATCTTTACAGTATGCGTTAGCCACAAACCTTCTCGCTACATACTCCCAGAGCTTCCACTTTAGGGATCGATCCATCGGATATGGCTTTAATGGGTGAATGGGAGGATGTGCCCTATCATCGAGCCTACCATTCAAAGGTTCGAGCTTAACTATCTTATCGGCGACCTCTTTCCCTATCTGTGAGTCTAAAACTGCCCTTAAGCATTTATCAAAATCAAAACCTTTAGGGTATATGTTGGTCTCCGTTCTTGGATATGAAATGTATCCATTCGAGTAGAGCTCTTCAGCCAGATTCAGGACCTTTGATGAGGTTATTCCCGATAATTTTACGAAGTCCCTTAAAAGATCGTCGGTGATCAAAGGGAGTGGCCTCTTCTTAATGCTCTTAAACTCTGAGTATGAAGAGATCAAGGCGTAAGAAGCATCTTTAATACCTTCATAAAGTTTATCCACCTTCTCCCTTTCATAAAATATTTTAGACTTTACCGAGAGGTTACCTTCAAGCACAGCTTCGATGAACCATAACTTTTTAGGTTTGAAGTTCATGATCTCCCTTTCTCTTTCTACGATGAAGTAGAGGGTGGGCGTTTGGCAACTACCCCAAGAGATGAGCTTATTCGTTAAACCTGTCAACAATCGTGTGAAGGCCGAACCGGTGATGAGATCGAAAGTCTGTCTGAAGAGCGCTTTATAAACCCACCTCCATCTTAACCCCTTCTCAAGGTTATTCCACGCCTTGATGATCTCCGATTCATCGACACTGTTGAACCTCATCCTAAAGATGTCTAAATCATTCTTAACATGCTCGCTAACCTTTAGAACTTCGTAACCTATCAATTCTCCCTCTGAATCATTATCGGTAGCGATTACGAGCGCTCCTTTAACTTCATTGAGGGTCTTTTTTAACTCTTCATACTTCTTACCATCCTTTATCACCATGGGGACCCTTCTTAGATTGAATATCTCTTTTGGATCCACCCTGCCCCATTCGAACCCCTTTGGAAGGTCAGAATTCATCAAGTGCCCTCTAAGGGCGATTATGAAAATATTCGAACCGGTCTTCTTAAGTACCCGTCCTATCGCCCTTGCCACGCTCGGCTTTTCCGTTACCACTATATAACTCGGTCGTTTAAAATCTCTATCACCATTATCCAAGATGGTTGAAAAGATTAATAGTAATGTTAAAGAAAAAGCTTTCTTATGATTCTTACAACCATCGAAACTAAAGCAATTTTAAAAACCCATCTATCAAACTAGATCGAAATGAGTCGTGATCTTCCTAATCTCTTACTCAGTGCCTTTAATAAGAGATATCCTCCAACATTCATACTGACGAATGAACCGAGGAATACACCGAACCATCCTACTATAAAGGGCAATGTGAGCAAATATGCGAGGTAAGTACCGACTATGAAGGTTATGGTCAGGTTCTCTACAAGTATAGCGATAATCCACGAACCTCTGAAACGTCTTTTACCAATTATCCAAGCCATATAAGATGCGAGAAAGTTAGCCACACTACCACCTACAACATCGATTATACCGAATGGGCTCGCGAAGTTCGCTATAAACGCACCGATCGTCAATCCTACGATTGCAGGTATACCGAAGATTATGGATAAGGGCATTAAAATATCGGCCACTCTTATCTGAAAGACTTCGAAGCTGATCGGGGCCAATGTGACTACAGCCGCAACATACACACTAGCTAAAAGTGCTGTGAGTGCCAGATCCTTCTTTTCGATTTTATCACCTCCCGACCGGGGTTTATATAGCGGAACGGTGGGAGGACCACCACCCGCTTGACTCCAAATGAAAGATTCACATACTTAAATATTTATTGGTGATTTGAAAAGGTTCGAGATTTTGAAATTGAGAGAAAGCGATTAAAGACTAGAATTTTAGAGTAATACTTTTTTATAACCGATACGAATAATATGCGAGAACGGCGATGAGTAGAGAGCTCGACCCATCTATCAAAAAGCTCTACAAGATTTTTGCTATCATCGCCTTAGTAGTATTGTGTGGCACTAGCATCTACGGAATTGTGGCCACGATAATACAAGGTGTAGATGTTGTGGGTGAGACATTGGTTACAATCGAATTCCCTTACATAACGGTCTTCCCGCTCTTTTACGCCAAACCCGTAACATGGATGGTCGCATCACTCATCGTACTCACATTTACCATGCTCGAGTTGAATAAGCAGAGGATCGCAAAGGTACGAAAGCCCGTAAGGGATTTCCTTCGATTCTTCCTATTCTTCGTAGGATCTATGGCACTTTACGAGGTGATGTTCAATTTCACTCTATGGAGTGGTCTGATATCGGCTGCCGAGATCAGGGGTGAATTGAATCCAGATCTGATCAAGAACCCATTCCCCAATCCCAAGACACCTTGGAATATCGTATTCGCAACAAAGTTCTTCACAGTTATAACGATTCTTTCTTTTTATGGATTTTACTTTCTCCAGAGGTTGGAGAGTGAGGAAGTAAAATCTGGGGTTTAAGGTAGATGAGGAAAGAGACCAATAAGAAGATGGTTGAAAGCGTGCCATAGATTAATAAGTTGATCAAGGTGAAGATCGTAAGGCTGAAATTTAACAAAACAAAGTAAGTCTGATTTAACGAGATTATAAGATTGTATAAAGTAGTCGATAAGATCAGCCCTTTCAAGGGGATTCTTTGGACTTTGAATATTAAGAGAGTTGCGATTATCCAATTTATAACTCCCGGAATGATCAATAATTCACTCCCTTCACCACTTAGGGAAGCGTATATCCAAAGGATACCTACGGTAATGAAAGCCATCGGTAATGCTACATTCGCTTTGATACGCCAATTAAAGACCAATGCGCCATAAAGTATGTAGCAATCACCATTTAACCTTTTGCAAAGTTATTAATATCATCTTCTTCTTATTTTTAATGGTGGAGTAACCGAGTGAGCGAATTGACCGAACCTTACTACGGGAAGATGAAGGAGTTATTAAAACATACTAGCGATCTACCACCATCTCTATTGGTCTCAGCTACTTATGATGGAGAATCTAAAGTTGCAGTACTAAAGTTCTACAATCCTGAATCGAAAACCATTCGACTCTGGTATGATAATACAGGCCATAAGCCTTACTGCTACTCCAAACTCCCTAAAGAGGAACTCGAATATTTGAAGGATCGTGCAGATATTGTAAATTTAGAGATAGAGGAGAAGATCGATCTACTGAACGATAGTAAGATAAAGGTTACAAAGATTATAGCGACGGATCCTTTAGCTATAGGAGGCTCTCCATCGGAGAAGAGTATAAGAAATGTAATCGAGGCTTGGGAGGCTGATATCAAGTATTATGAAAACTTCTTATATGATAAAAATTTACTCGTAGGTGCTTACTATGAGATAAAGGATTCGAGGATCGTTCCGGTAGATTATGAAATTCCAAAGGTCGTTTATGAGAGTTTAAAAAGAACTTTGGATGAATCACACCCAGATTTTAAGGAGCATATATTGAGCTGGGCAAAGCTCCTTAATCAGCCGTTACCGAGTCTACACCGGGTAGCGTTAGATATAGAAGTATTCACCGAAGAGAATAGAATCCCCGATGCCGATGAAGCCCGGCACGAGGTTGTGGCAGCGTCCTTTGTAGGTAGTGATGGTCTGAATGAAGTCTTTATCTTAAAGCGTGATGTGGAGCTGGGTGTAAATACACTTCCGGAGAATGTAAAGATCAGATTCTTCGATAGCGAAAGGGAGATGATCTCAAGGATCTTCGAATATATTATCAATTATCCATTCCTTATAACATTCAATGGTGACGATTTCGACCTCAAATACTTGTACCATAGGGCATTAAAGCTTGGCTTTACGAAGGAGCAGATACCGATCGCCCTCGGTAAGGATGTTGCTTACATAAAGCACGGTGTCCATATAGACTTATACAAATTCTTCATGAATAAATCGATACAAGTGTACGCATTCGGTAACAAGTATGTCGATCATACCCTTAACGGTATAAGTGAGGCATTGATCGGGCAGAAGAAGTTAGAGTTTGAAGGGGCGTTAGCTACACTACCATTGTACGATCTGGCCAAGTACTGTCATAATGATGCGTATATCACCTATACACTTACCAGCTTCAATGATGACTTGTTGATGAAATTACTTCTTGTAATAGCAAGGGTTGCAAGGATGCCGATGGACGATGCTGCGAGGGTGGGTGTTTCAAACTGGATTCGGAGTCTATTTTATTTCGAATTGAGGAGGATGAATGCGTTGATACCGAGAAAAGATGAGTTAGAAAGGAGGAGTGGAGGAGTTTCTGAATCGATCACGAAGGGGAAGAAGTATAAAGGTGGTTTAGTGGTAGTACCGAAGGCCGGTGTGCACTTTAATGTTGCAGTCTTAGACTTCGCTTCACTATACCCTAGCATCATCAAGGTCTATAATCTATCCTTCGAAACCGTTCGTTGCATACATGAGGAATGTAAGATCAATCTGGTCCCCGATACCGAGCATTGGGTATGTAAAAAGCGGAGAGGCTTGGCATCTCTCATCATAGGCTCACTTAGAGACCTTAGAGTAAAGTATTATAAGCCATTATCGAAGAACCCCTCACTTACGATCGAAGAAAAGACACTTTACAACGTAGTTTCACAGGCGTTAAAGGTGATCTTGAATGCATCTTACGGTGTGATGGGTGCTGAGATCTTTCCATTGTACTATCTACCGGTTGCAGATGCTACAGCAGCTATAGGTAGGTACATAATATCCAAAACTATTGAAAAGTGTAAGGAGCTCGGTATCGAGGTCATCTACGGTGATACAGATAGTCTATTCTTGAAGAGCCCTACACAGTATCAGATAGAAGTCATCTCGAATTGGGCAGATCGAGAGCTGGGTATCGAATTGGACTTGGATAAGAATTATAGATACGTAGCTTTTAGCCAAAGAAAGAAGAATTACTTGGGTGTTCTACCCGATGGTAGTGTGGATGTTAAAGGATTGACCGGGAAGAAGAGCCACATCCCTACATTCATCAAAGATGCCTTTTATAATTCAGTGAATACTTTAAGTAAGGTGAGGTCTCCAGACGAGTTTGAAAGGGCGCGTGAAGAGATAAAAAGGGATCTTAGGGAACGATACCTCGCATTGAAGAATAGAAAAGTACCGTTGGAGGATCTAGCCTTTAATGTAATGGCCAGTAAACCTCCCGACAAGTACGTAAAGACTACGCCTCAACATGTAAGGGCAGCAAGGCTATTGATAAGTCGAGGTAAAGAGGTGAAGGCTGGTGATATAATCTCATTTGTAAAGACCATAACCCCTCCAGGTGTGAAGCCCGTCGAGTTGGCTAGGATAGAGGAGGTAGATGTAGCTAAATATCTAGAGTATCTGCGTGGAACATTCGAACAGTTGTTGGATGCTCTAGGTTACGAATTCGATGAAATTCTCGGTGCTACAAAACTTGAAGACTTCTTCTGGACCAGTTAATCTTGAAAAAATCATCCACACCTGTTACGTATGATGCCTTATCGTCTTATCGTAATAATATAAAAGCCCACATCGATTCTAATGGCGTGATTACATCATCTCTATTATAACGCCTCTCTAAAAATTTTAAAAAAGTTACTCTTAAAGAAAATTGAGCGATTTTGGGCTGGGATGAAGTGTTAAGTAAGATTTTAAGAGAGCCTACAAAGATCGATAAAAGCAATGAAGAAAGACCTTCAGATGCGGAGAGATTTAAATCCTTAAATGTATCTAAAATAGACTTTGGCTTAGAGATCGCGACCGATGAATTTGTTGAATATCATCCAGCAAAATCTCGAGCTCGAATCACATACAACGTAGAAAGGATTGTGTACTATGCTGATGAGAGTCTAATGAGGGTTCGGTCGAGTTTAGAACTCCCTCCACCAACCGAGGAACTTATTGAATCATTCAGATGGGCTTTCTCCCATTTTGTTAGAAGGCATGGAATCTTCCACTATCTAGTACAAAGGGGGAGTAAGATACTGATGGAGGATAATTATTGGGATTACCGTAATAAAGTGTATGAGGTAAGGAGATGTGTGGGGAATCTGGAGGAGGCCTTGGCCGAGGCTTACGCTATTACTCGCTGTCAAGAAGATCTACAGAATCTGCCAAAGTATGATAAGATACCCTATGAGCCCAAAGAGCTCGCTTCGATCAATAAGCTAATTCTGGAAAGGATCTTCATCAATAAATCTCGCCCCCCTGGTTACAGAGATGCTGAATACTTTCTGAATGAATTTAAACTCCTTTACGACCATCCTTTAAATATTCAAGTATTAAGCGCACTTGCGAATGAGGAGTTATGGGATATTCTAAAAGGGATAGGTTGGTTATTCCATGAAATAACTGTAAGAGAAGCTAAAGACTTCACAGACCCACAGAATCCTCCTGCAAGACCGTATTCGAGAAAAGAGTTTATAACTTTCCTTGAAAACTTCAGAAAAGAGGAGGACACATTCTGGTTATTCATCCTACCACTACCGATGGAAGAGGTATCGAATTAAGTGAACATAGGCTTTGTGATGAAGTAATCGAATAGATGATCTATTCGATCAAAACTACATAATCTTGAATTTCACCTTTTATGCTTCCAGCGGGTAAATCAAGGTACGCTACCTTAGAGTTATAGTACGGTTCGCCCTTTCTAGAGAAGATTGTGAGGACCTTACCACCATGGTTTAACATAAAGCCTTCACACGGTCTATGGCCACTTACGATGAACGATAAACGATTATTCTTAAGGAAAGATTCTGTAACCTTTTTACCGAAATGGAAGCCTGCTCCTCTAAAGGATGGTTCCCATTCATCGATATGCTCAACAGGATCGTTCCATAGAAGCTCCTCCATGAGGCTGAGATTTTCTGAAGCCTTTGAAATTTCAATGAGGCTAGGCGCTTTTATGGGAATACCACCATGCACATAAAAGACCCCCCTCAGATCTACACCACTCGCTGGCAAGTATTGGAAAAAATCCATGAGTGCATTATAAACTTCCCTGCCCCTTATACCGTACCTTAACCTTGCTTGATAAGGTAAATCATGGGGATGGGGTATAAGATTAGGTGGAGGTTCGTGATTCCCTCTTAATAGTATGACTCTATCTGGATATAGGGATTTAAGGCTGATAAGTAAGTAAAGGACTTCTAACGAATATTGGCCTCGGTCGATGTAATCTCCAAGGAATAGGATTAGGCCCGCCTTCGATCTTAATATTTCATCCAGATTCGAACCTTCTAAAATTCTAACGAGAGTATCAAGGTCACCATGAATATCACCTAGTACTATCAACCTATCATCACTTTGAATATATACCAATGCACCCTCAACAACGTGTGTTGAGAACTTCTTGATAGATCCCTTGATGCTATCTAAAAGGTTCAACATATCTTCATAATTATGCTCTAAAGCTCTATTCTTGAACTCGTTTAACAAACTGCCCACACCTTTAAAGGGCGTATCGCTAGGATTTAAGCCGAACTCAACGAATCTTGAGTCGTTCAAAATTTAAATGAACTATCCTAAATTATAAATGCTTCGTAACTATAAATATGGTGGTGCGTTAGGAAGATGACGTATAGAGAATTTTTCATGGCGAATGATCCTTTGATAACGATGGTGAGAGAAGGTGTACCATCGATAGCTAAAGTCTTTGGAGTTCCCTTCGATGCCACTTCAACGTATAGGCCTGGTTCAAGGTTTGGTGCCAATGCGATTCGAGAGGCATTCATGAATATCGAGATTTACTCTACCAAGCTGGGTATCGATTTAGAAGAGCTCACAATCGAAGATCTGGGCAATCTTCGTTATACTACCTCTGTAGAGAAGATGGTGTATTCGGTAGAGAAGGTCGTATCTGAGCTGGTCTCTGAGAAGGTAACATTTGCAATGCTCGGTGGTGAGCATACGGCTACATTCGGTGCATACTCTGCACTACCGAACGATTGTGCATTGGTGATATTCGATGCACATCTGGACCTTAGGGATAGTTATGCCGATCTCAGGTTGAGCCATGCAACCTTCCTTCGCCGTTTACTCGAAAATAGGGGTGCACAGAATGCAATCATCGTTGGGGCTAGGGCTGCATCGGGTGAGGAATGGAGGATTGCTGATAAAATCGGCCTAACCATCGTATCCACGAATTCTCTATACACGTTAAAAAATCATCAAAAGTTACTTGAAGATTTCTTATCCGAGTTTAGTAAAGTCTATGTTAGTATCGATCTCGATGTACTCGACCCTGCCTATGCACCCGCTGTTAGCAACCCCGAGCCCATGGGGATTTCGACATTTCAACTTTTAGAACTTTTATACACTTTAGAGGGGAAAGAGATCGTGGGCTTCGATATTATGGAGCTTTCACCCCCTTATGACAACGGTTCGACCGCCTGTGTAGCAGCAAAGTTACTAGCGGAGCTTATATGCCTATCATATTTGTACAAGGCAAAGCAAAGATCACATATAAAATAAAATAAGATTAACTGAACATAAAAACACAATTAAAATTGAAAACTTGATTGTATCTCAAGATGTGGTTACGAATTTAATGACGATCAGCTACTGATGAATAAAGGCTTTTTAGAGATCAATTTTGGTACATCGATGAATGGCTTCCCTTTTACCTGTTCACGAACTTCACTTATGAGTTCATCGATCGTTAATGCCCTTATACTTCTGCTAACTCTATCTCTTACTGGGAGTTTTATCGCATTGAGCTCTTTCTCTCCAATAACGATTGTGTACCTTATCCATTCACGCTCCGCATCTCGGATCCTCTTCTCTACAGTCTCCTCTCGATCATCTATCGTGACACGTATTTGAGCAGCTTTGATCCTCTCTGCCAATTCTTCCACTTTACTCATATATTTATTGGATACAGGTATGAGGCGAACCTGAGTTGGCGAGAGCCATAGAGGTAGAGTCGGTACTTTACCTTCCTGCTTCATGCGGTAAGCCTTCTCCAAGAGTGCATACATGCACCGTTCGATGGCACCACTGGGCGAATTATGAAGAATTATTGGATACTTCTTCTCACCCTTCTCATCCACATACGTGATGCCATACCGCTTAGCATTCTCGACATCGATCTGATCGGTAGATAGGGCCGATGCTTTACCGAGATTATCTACAAAGTTAAACTCCCACTTCATGACGAAGTAGAAGAACCTTTGATTCCACATTTCAACCAAGGCTGGCCTTCCGTAAAGTTGAATCAATCGAGTGATAAACTCCTTATTCTCATCGTAGAAGTCCTTCGTAAATCGAATGGCGAGCTCATAATCCTCTCTATCTAAACCAATACCTTGAAGGATATCCATGGAAAGTTTAAAGCGATTGATGAGCTCCTCCTTCGCCTGATCAAGATCGGCACAAAATGCGTGACAATCGGGCATCGTAAAGGCCCTAAGCCTTCTTAAACCTACAAGCTCTCCACTCTTCTCTCTTCTGAAGCTATACCTTGTAAGCTCATAGATCCTTAGGGGCAGCTGCTTGTAAGAGAATGTGGCATCTTTTACCATGAGGAATTGACCGAAGCAGGCACTGAATCTGAGGAATAGATTTTTATCTTCAGACCTTATTACGTACTGTCGGGCCGGGAATCTGTTGAGGTAATCGGCTAAACTTGGATGGGCCATATCATACATAATGGGCGTCTCTACTTCGAAGGCCCCGTATTCACGGACCATCTGTGTAACGTACTGCTCGATCAAGGACTTCATCAACCTTCCCTTCGGATAAAATCTTAAATTTCCGGGATCTGAACCTGGTTCGTAATCCGCCAACTCAAGCCTTTTCATTAGAGTTACATGTGGTGGTATCTGTCTAACGGCCCTCACCTTCTCCATCTCATATTTAGCGAATTGCTCTAATCTAGCATACTTGCTAAAGTCAAAATCTTTGATCGGGATTAACTCTCCATCAGGTTTTATAATGTACCATTCTGAAACGAGCTCTTCTTCAAGCCTTAGGGCTTGAGGGACCTCTTCTTCAACAGTTTTACCCGTCGTTATCACCTTTAATTGTTCAGCCAAAGGATGGCCTTTTACTTTGATATTGAAGGCTTTCGTCCAACCGAATGGTGCTCTGTAAACCTCTAAACCCAGACCTTTTGCATAATTCTCCATAACCTTCACGATATTTAATGCAGTGTTAAGTGGTGCAAGTTTATCGCTAAGGTGAGAGTATGGATAGATTAAGAGCTTATTTACTCCAAGCCGATCCATCGAGGCTTTGACTTCGTCGATAGCTTTACGAGCTATGGATTCATCATCCCCCTCCTCTACACTGGCAAATATGACGACGACTTCGTCTAAACGAAGTTTCTTCACATCGAGTTCTTCAGCTACGGGAACTTCTTTCTCGATAGCTTCATATTCGATAAAATCTGTGTGTAACTGTAATAGTCTCATTCTACTTCTTCACATCAAATATCTAGGTTAAAAGGTTTTATGAAGATCGATTATGAGTATGAATGATAATATATGGAGCATCAAAATTCATACCTGATCCTCTCTAACTCTCTACTCTTCTTCACACTCTTCTTCCATAACTTATAATGCGTACTGCAAAGATAGGCCCTTCTTCCTCCTTCGTTCGATACTTTAAGCCCGCCCTTCGATAATTCTTCTCGACTGAGAGATCTGATGGCTAACTCATCACAACCATCGATTGAGCACTTTACACCCTTTTTAACCTTGCCCAACGAAGCTCACAGATATGAACACGTCGATTATATATAACCTACTTTCTTTTTTATTTCGTTGATAAACCGCATAAGAAAGGTGGTCGAACCAATTATAGACCATTTGGGCTCATTCGCTATTAAAACGGGATTGCCACCTATAGCGTGGACGATCCTTGGGGTTATATTTGCCCTTATCTCCGGTCTGGCATACTCTAAAGTATTGTTTAGCGATGGGGTCCTTGGAGGAGCCCTCCTTCTGATATCGGGTTTGATGGATATACTGGATGGTTCTGTAGCACGTTTGACCAAAACCGTATCGCCACAGGGCGCTTTCCTCGACTCGATCTGTGATCGATTATCGGAGATCTTCGTCTTTACAGGTATATTGATAGGTGGTAATGAGCCTTTAATTACGCTCCTTGCACTTTCATTCTCCATAATGGTAAGTTATACGAGGGCGCGTGCTGAAGGTTTGGGTGTAGATTTGGCTGGAGTGGGTATAGGGGAGAGGGCTGAAAGAATCATAGCCCTTGCTATTTTAAGTATAATTGG
>JANXEG010000013.1 GCA_025058425.1 Nitrososphaerales archaeon | reverse complement strand
GAAAGATAAGACTTTTCACCATTTTAATACCACGATCGTAAAACCTAATTTAAGAGGTAATGGAGCTCCATATTATGAGTTTAAGGTTTAAGTATCGATTATTTATGAGACTTTTCATAATGAAAAGCGCATTAAGCACTTCTTATAGAGGTTACTGTTAAATTCGATTTATCGATGATAATTTTATCACGAGCTCTATACTTTTAGAGTGAATTATCTACAAAGTGTTTGTAGCTAGGATGGTCAGACCGTTTGTAAAAATGTTTCGAATGAAGGGTTCTGAGTTTTATATATTGATCGAAGATTTTCACCTTCCAATATCAAGGTATATAAGAGAGCGCATATTTACACACATAGTAGAGTTGGATTTAGCAGAAAATTTGAACGATAGCCTAGCATTTATGAGAAAGATATTTGATGACCCCGGCAAGCTCATAATACTCATCATTTTAAATATAATTCCAATTGTGAATTTTATCGTACTGGGTTATGTTGCAAGAATTGTGAAAGATTCTCCGGGTGTACGAGAAGTACCAAAGCTTGAAAATTACGGATATTTGTGGATTCAAGGTTTGAAGATGATAATCGTTGCATTCACCTACATGATAATTCCAATAATCGTGGTGATTTTAAGCGCCATACCTCTGTGGTGGTGGCTCCCCACGATTACACCATTTGCAACATTTGGGAGAGGAAGGGCCATTCTATTTGTATTGGGAATTGTCTTGACGTTTCTCTTTCTTATTCTCAGCGTAATTGGTATAATCAATATGATCAAGAATGATCAGTTTAAGAAAGCCTTCGCGATAAGAGAGATTTTAACGATCATCAAAGAGATTGGGTGGGGTAAATACATAATGTGGCTCCTCATCATGTTCATAATGGCTCTCGTGATTGGAGGTATAGGCAATATACCATATGTGGGCTGGCTCATCTCAGCGATAATATCACCAATTTATTTAATCTTTTTAGGCAGATCGGCAGGATTGTTATACGCTGAGAGAAGAAGTCCATAGATTTGAATCGAGTTAAATAAAAGGCTTCAATAAATATCAATAAATCCTAATTTTTGGAAGAATATTTCATCAGAATGAAGTTTATAACGTTTATTGCTACTTAGAAAGCCATTTTAGATTAAGTTTTGAGGCTTACTTCTATGAATACATCCTCAGGAACCCTCAATCTCATCAATTGGCGCATCGTTCGATCATCGGCATCCATATCGATCAACCTTCTATGAATACGCATCTCCCACCGATCGAAGGTATGGCTACCCTGACCTGACGGGGCTTTTCTTGTAACTACCTTTAGCTTCTTCGTGGGTAAAGGTATGGGACCTTTTCGCTTTACACCAGTCTTTTCAGTAATACTAATAATCTCTTTACAGACCTGCTCTAAATTCTTAAGATTGGTCGATGTGAGTTTGATCCTTGCGAATTGTGGCATTCCACCCACTCTTCCACTTTTAAGACCTTTAAAGAATATGCTATATATATTTTATCCTAAGGATGGTTTTATGTAATTTTATGTTTGTGATGTTAATCGGGTTAGGCCTTATATGAAATATCACTAGTCACTAGGCACTAAGCGGTTGCCTTTTCGGGCGTCCACTTCTCCGTTATTTCACGTACTACGCCAGCCGCTATCGTCGTACCCATATCTCGAAGGGCGAATCTACCTAACTCTGGGAACTCTTTGAAAGTCTCTATACATAATGGTCTTAGAGGTCTGATTCTAACCAAAGCTGAGTCCCCGGTCTTTATCGATTTTGGCTTTTCTTCAATTACTTGACCGGTCCTTCGATCGATCTTAGCGATCAATTCTGTTAGGCATGCAGCTACTTGAGCAGTATGTGCATGTAAAACTGGAGTATAGCCAGCAGCTATAGCGGTAGGATGGTAAACGACAATAATTTGTGCGATAAATTCTTTCGCTACTGTAGGAGGATTATTTACTGGTCCTACAACATCTCCTCTCTTAATATCTTTCTTCGCGACACCTCTAAGGTTAAATCCAATATTATCACCAGCTATAGCTTCTGGTATCGGCGTGTGATGAGTTTCGATGGACTTTACTTCAGCGGTAATCATGGATGGAGCGATTATAACAGTATCACCAACCTTCATCTTACCGGTCTCTACTCTACCTACAGGTACAGTCCCTACTCCAGTGATAGAGTATACATCTTGGATGGGGATTCTCAATGGTTTATCGATCGGTTTCGGAGGTTCTATGACTTGATCTAAAGCCTCAAATAGCGTTGGGCCTTTATACCAAGGCATGTTAGGTGAACGCTTTATGAGATTATCTCCCACCCATCCCGATCCTGGTATAAAAGGTATCTTCGCCACATTGTAACCTACAGCCCTTAAAAGCTTCTCCAACTCGGCCTTACAATATTCATACCTCTCTTTACTATACTTCACTAATGGATCATCCATTTTATTGATCAGTACGATTACTTGATTCACACCGAGTGTGAATAGAAGGAAGGAGTGTTCTCGAGTTTGACCTCCTGGACCAATCCCTGTCTCAAATTCACCCGGTTTCGCTGAAGATACGAGTAATGCTACATCGGCTTCGCTCGCACCTGTTATCATATTCTTAACGAAGTCTCTATGGCCAGGGGCATCGATAAGTGTGTAAAAGTATTTATCTGTTTCGAACTTTTGAAAAGCGAGATCTATAGTTACACCCCTCTCACGCTCTTCTTTTAAACGATCGAGTACCCATGCGAATTTAAATGTATCACCAGCACCAGTCTTCTCAGATTCCTTTGCATACTGCTCGATTGTACGTTCATCCACGACACCTAATTGATATAGGAAGTGGCCCATAGCGGTAGATTTCCCATGATCGACATGTCCAACTACTACCAGGTTTAGGTGTGGTTTCGATGGTTTTGACATCCTTTTCCCCCCTTAACACCTACACGAACATTACTTCGGTTATATAAGAGTTTACCCAGATTTATATTTATACTTTCGCCAATCTTTCTTTCATTTATAATCCTTATGAGCGAATGATAACAAAATCTTCATATAGAAGATCGTAATGAAAGTTGGAATTTTGATATGAGTTTATCGCGATGCTAAAGCGATGCGTTCTTGCTCATTCTTCTTTCGAATCGCGTAACTATTTGTATCGTTATTGGCGGCTAAGATTATTTCATCGGCCAGGGCCTCTTCAACACTCTTCGGTGTGGAAAAGGTACTCTCTCTTACACCTTCCGATATAAATCTCAAAGCAAGGTCGACACGCCTTAAGGGTGAGACATCTACCGCAACATGATACACTATACCACCGTAGGCTATACGTGTCGTATCTTCATTGGGTGCAGCATTTTCGATCGCTTTCACCAAGTATTGAATAGGGTTGCCACCAGTCTTTAGGTGAATGATTTCGAAAGCGGTCTTCACGATATTACACGCTCTTTGCTTCTTTCCACCCATCCTACCAGTATTCTTTGCGAACTTCTTCCCAAAATGCATGAGGGAGTTAACTAATCGCTCCACTATATTCACTTCTGCTTTAGCAAATCTTCTATGTTCATGGCGACCACCGCTCCAAGGGATTATGATCGGTTTTAGAGAGATAACTCTCTTTAACCCAGGATCCGATACCGTAACCTCGCTAAAGTCCCACTTTCTAAAGAGTTTGAAGTTTGGCGCTTTAGACATGCGGATAATGATTGTATTAAAGGGCTTGATAAGTTTTTCTTATACTCTCGAAATCTGAGAACGAAGAATCTCCCTATTCTTTATCATAAATTTGAGTTCTTAACTAATACTAGATTACCTTCTCGGCTTCTCCTTTCTACCATATACCAATTCCTTCAAAGATACACCATTAACTTTGAAGACCTTCCACCTAACTCCCGGTAGATCACCCATCGTCCTACCCATAGAACCACCGATACCCTCAATCATCACTTCATCATGTTCATCTACGTAATTCAAAGCACCATCACCCGGAAGGAAGCAGGTAATCTGTTTGCCATTCTTCACCAATTGAACCCTCACACATTTACGTACGGCAGAGTTCGGCTGCTTCGACTCTACACCCACTTTTTCTAAGACTATACCCCTAGCTTGGGGGGCACCTTCCAGTGGATCGGCCTTTTTATCTAATTGTAACATTCTCCTCTTGTAATACTTATTAGACCAAAGGAAGTGCTTACGCTTGAGGACCAGCTTCCTAGCTGCGAATTCGCCGTTCGGTGACTTTCCCAAACTGATCAGTAAATCTTCACCTTCGCAATTATATAAAAGTATTATTCTTAATTATGAGAAGGTGAGTGAGTTGATAAAGAAAGAGTTATATATCGATCTATCCCACTTTATAGATGCTTCTTCTTTGAACTTTGTTAAGTTTAAACTTTTGTTACCGATCGGTGAGTATAATGGTAGAGAATAATGAAGAAGTTAAAACTCGAATAAAGATTATGGACCACATATATGTACCTAAGCATATATTGTTAAGCCCTGAGGAGGCGCAAGAAGTTTTGAAGAAGTACAATGCAAGGCCCGAGCAATTCCCCTACATACTCGATATCGATCCAGTAGTTAGAGAATTGGGTGCGAAGCCGGGCGATTTGATAAAGATCATTCGAAAGAGCCAGACCGCTGGAGAAACTGTATATTATCGGTATGTGGTGAAGGGATGATTATGAACCGAAAAGTGAATTATGAGTCTTGGGTCGTTCTTAAGGATCTGTTAGAGCGTGAAGGTATAGCGCGCCAGCATTTAAACTCATACAATGAGTTCATTGAGCGAGGGATACAGAGCATTATAGATGAAGTAGGTAGTGTCGATATCGAAACTTTGAGTGGTTCATATACGATAAAGTTTGGAAAAGTGAAGATTTTGAGGCCTAGGGTGATAGAGATAGATGGTTCAGTGAGTAATATCTTCCCACTCGAAGCACGCCTTCGCAACCTCACCTATGCAGCACCAGTATATGTGGATATGGCGATTAAAGAAGGAGGTGTTGTTAAAGAGGTTCAACCTCAATACATCGGCGATATCCCCGTTATGGTGAAGTCTGAATTATGTGTCCTTCATAACTTAACAGAGGAGCAACTTATAGAAGTGGGGGAAGATCCGAAGGATCCCGGTGGATACTTTATCATCAATGGTTCAGAGCGTGTAATAGTGGGCCTTGAGGATCTATCTCCGAATAAGATTTTGGTAGATTACGAAAAGTCCGGTACAAGTACGATCTATAAAGCGAAGATCTATTCATCTATAGTTGGATACCGTGCAAAGGTCGAATTGACTTTAAAATCTGATGGTTCTCTAACTGTGAAATTACCGAATTTACCTGTAGAGTTACCCTTCGTTGTACTGATGAGAAGCCTCGGTTTAAAGACTGATAAAGAGATAGCCGAGGCTGTTTCTCTAAGGCCTGAAATACAAGACCTTCTTGATGTATCTTTCGAGAATGCGAGCGATGTTACTACACCACAGGAGGCTTTAATGTATATAGGGAATAGAGTCGCCCCTGGTATGGTGGATGAATTACGCTTAAAGAAGGCGGAAGCGATCCTAGATTGGGGCCTCCTTCCACATTTAGGAAGGACACCTGCAGATAGATACGATAAGGCGATGTTCCTTGCTGAAGCTGCCTGCAAAGTTCTTGAATTAAAGTTGGGTTGGATCGATCCAGACGATAAAGATCATTATGGGAATAAAGTGATAAAGTTTGCTGGACAGTTGATCGCCGATATATTCAGAACTGCCTTCCGGAATTTGGTTAAAGATATGAAGTATCAATTAGAGAGGAGTCAAAAGCGTGGTATGAATGTAATCGCAGCAGCGATAAGGCCAGGCATTATTACTGATAAGCTGAATAATGCGATAGCTACGGGCAATTGGGGTAGGGGAAGGGTCGGTATTACACAACTTCTCGATAGGACCAATTACCTATCCACCATTAGCCATTTAAGGCGTATACAATCTCCTCTTAGTAGAAGCCAACCGAACTTTGAAGCGAGAGATTTACATGCTACACACTTCGGCAGAATATGCCCCAATGAGACACCCGAAGGTTCAAATAGCGGGTTGGTGAAGAACCTTGCACTTTCAGCCATAATCTCTGTGAGCGTCCCCACATCGGAAGTTGTAGATATACTCTATGAATTGGGCGTTCACCCAATCAGAGAAGTAAGTTCAGAGATTATGGAGAAGGGATGTAAAGTCTTCGTCGATGGGCGTTTTATAGGATATACAGAAGATGGTGAGCGGCTTATTAATTCCTTCAAAAAACTTAGGAGAAAAGGGCGAATTCATCCACACGTTAGTATCTCTCTATATTCAGGGAAGGATCCTAGAGCTGCCCGCAGAATATATATAGCTACGAGTGCGGGCCGTGTATTGAGACCACTTATCGTGGTGGAGAATGGTCAATCCTTACTCACTCCAGATATCGTTAGACGTGTTGCAAAGGGCGAGTTAAGTTGGCGAGACCTTCTACATATGGGTATCATAGAGCTGATCGATGCGAATGAAGAAGAGAATTGCTACATCGCCATCGATCCTGATTCGATCACACCTCAACACACCCATCTTGAGATTTATCCACCAGCGATTTTGGGCGTGACTGCCTCTATAATCCCATACCCTGAGCATAACCAATCTCCTCGTAACACGTATGAAGCGGCGATGGCAAAACAATCTCTAGGCTTTTCGACACCCACGTTATTCTCTAGCGTTAATGTAAGAGAGCATTTCTTAGTCTATCCTCAGACACCGTTGGTAGCTACATCTATAACACCACTTCTTAACTTGAATTTGAGACCTACCGGTCAGAACTGTATAGTGGCTGTACTCCCCTTTGAATGTTACAATATCGAAGATGCCATCGTGATCAATAAATCATCGGTCGATAGAGGTTTGGGTAGAAGTTTCTTCTATCGTCTGTATGAAGCTGAGGCTAAACAGTACCTGGGCGGTATGAAGGATAAATTTGAAATTCCATCACCAGATTCGAATATTCGAGGCTACAGAGGTGAGAAGTACTATCGTTTGCTAGAATCAGATGGTGTAGTGATGCAAGAAGCGATCGTAAGTGGAGGGGATGTGATCATCGGTAAAACCAGCCCGCCGAGGTTTATGGAAGAATATAAAGAATTTGAAGTTAAGGGGCCTTATCGAAGGGATACATCGGTAAGTGTACGACCATCGGAGTCTGGTGTAGTGGATACGGTACTCCTTACGGAGAATGTTGAGGGTGAGAAGATGTTCAAAGTGAGGGTGAGAGATATGCGCATACCAGAGATCGGGGATAAATTCGCATCTCGCCACGGCCAAAAAGGTGTAATCGGCTTACTGGTGAATCAAGAGGATATGCCTTACACAGAGGATGGTCTTGTCCCAGATATAATCATTAACCCACATGCATTCCCATCAAGGATGACCGTGGGCCAACTTATTGAATCGATCGCTGGTAAAGCGGCTGCATTGAGGGGCGAAGTTGTGAACGGTACAGCTTTTTCGGGCGAAGATGTAGATAGCTTAGCCAATGTATTGAAAGAGTATGGTTTTCAATATACAGGCGAGGAAGTCCTCTACGATGGGAAGACGGGTAAGAAGTACAACGCTAAAGTCTTTATCGGAATCGTCTATTACCAAAAACTTCACCACATGGTAGCTGATAAGATTCATGCTCGAGCTCGAGGGCAAGTGCAGATGCTTACTAAACAACCTACAGAGGGGAGGGCGAGAGGTGGTGGGCTTAGATTTGGAGAGATGGAGCGTGATTGTTTGATCGCTTATGGTGCATCCATGATGTTAAAAGATAGACTTCTCGATGAATCTGATAAAACTGAAATTTACGTATGTGAAAAGTGTGGATTGATAGCGTACCATGATCTGAAGCAGAGGAAGTATATCTGTGGAGTATGTGGAGAGGGTTCGAAGATATCTAAAATTTCTGTAGCGTACGCCTTTAAGCTCCTACTTCAAGAGATGATGAGTCTAAATATTGCTCCTCGATTGATACTGAAGGATAAGGTATGAGGTGGTGATGTAACTTGGCTTATGAAGAGCCCGTAAAGACGATCGAAGGAATCAGGTTCACCCTATTCTCTCCCAGTGAGATTCGGAAGTATTCTGTAATCGAAATAACTTCACCAGAAACTTACGATGAAGATGGTATGCCAGTTCAAGGCGGTTTGATGGATAATCGATTGGGTACTTTAGAGCCTGGTCAAAGGTGTGGTACTTGTGGCAATACCGCAGCAAGGTGTCCGGGACATTTTGGCCATATAGAATTGGCCGAGCCAGTTCTACACATAGCCTTCGTCGATCATGTCCATAAGCTCCTTACCTCAACCTGTAGAACTTGTGGCAGACTCCTATTACCACCTGACGAAATCAACTATTATTTAGATAGTATTAGAAATAAGCCACCCTATGCACCGACTTTAGAAGAAAATATCACCAAAGAAATCTTAGCAAAAGCGAAGAAGACCAAGATCTGCCCCCACTGTAGTAAACCACAGTACGAAATCGAATTTACGAAACCTACCATATTCCATGAAATTACCGAGACGGGAGGTGCCGTTAGATTACCGCCCAGAGTGATTAGAGAAAGGTTGGAGAGAATACCCGATAGTGATCTGATCCTCTTAGGCTACGATCCGAAGGCTATGAGGCCCGAATGGTTCGTTTTACAAGTGCTACCTGTACCACCAGTGGTGGTTAGACCATCGATAACTTTGGAGTCTGGAATCAGATCGGAAGATGACCTAACGCATAAGATAGTGGATATATTAAGGGTTAATCAGAGGGTAAAGGAGAGTAAAGAATCTGGCACACCCCCATTGATCGTGCAGGATCTTGTAGATTTATTACAATATCACGTCACGACCTACTTTGATAATGAAGTCCAAGGCATACCACAAGCACATCACCGTTCAGGCAGACCTCTCAAAACTTTAAATCAGCGTTTAAAAGGAAAGGAGGGGCGATTTAGAGGTAGCCTTTCAGGTAAAAGGGTAGACTTCTCCAGTAGGACCGTCATATCCCCAGATCCCAACTTAGATATCGCTGAAGTAGGAGTTCCATTAGAAGTTGCGAAGAAGCTCACCATACCGGAAAAGGTATCACCATGGAATATCGAATTCTTAAAGAACCTAATTATAAACGGGCCATTCCAATACCCCGGTGCCAATTACGTAATTCGCCCCGATGGTATAAGGATCAGGCTCGATTACGTAGCAGATAGAAAAGCGTTAGCCGATTCGTTGGTACCGGGCTTTATCGTAGAGAGGCATTTGATGGATGGAGATATCGTAATCTTCAATCGACAGCCATCACTCCATAGAATGTCCATCATGGCCCATTATGTAAAGGTTTTACCATATCGAACCTTCCGATTACACCCTGCTGTCTGTCCACCATACAATGCAGATTTTGACGGTGATGAGATGAACCTTCATGTACCCCAGAGTGAAGAAGCAAGATCCGAAGCTCTAAGTTTGATGAGGGTTCAGGATCAGATCCTCTCACCAAGGTATGGAGGGCCGATCATCGGTGCCATTAGAGACTTTTTGACGGCCGCCTTCTTCCTAACACACGAATCTACATTATTGACCAAAGAAGAATTTGCCGATCTTGCTTTAGCGGCAGGGTATAGTGGTCCTTTACCCAAACCTGTAATCACTAAACCGGTCGAGCTTTACAGCGGTCGCCAACTCTTCTCACTCTTCCTACCCAAAGACTTCAATTACGTAATGACTTCCAAGTGGACGAAGGGTCTCAAAGTAGGTGAGGAGAGAGATGTGGTGGTTAAGAATGGAGAGTTGATAAGTGGTGTAATCGACCGTGCCGCAATAGGTGCTGAAGAACCAGATAGCATTCTGCACAGAATCGCTAAAGACTACGGAACCGAAGTCGCAAGAAAGTTCCTTAACTCTATACTTTCTGTGTTAAGGGCATTTATTACAAGAATTGGTTTCTCATACGGATATTACGATCTTACATTGAGTGATGAAG
Source organism: Nitrososphaerales archaeon (assembly GCA_025058425.1). Taxonomy (NCBI): domain Archaea; kingdom Thermoproteati; phylum Nitrososphaerota; class Nitrososphaeria; order Nitrososphaerales; species Nitrososphaerales archaeon. The sequence continues at coordinate 17,679 of JANXEG010000013.1, read as the reverse complement.
TAAAAGAATCCATAAAGAGGATTCTCTATGAATCTTATGAAAAGGTAAAGGATCTGAACGAGCAGTATAAGAAAGGAACACTACCACTTACGCGAGGTTTATCACCAGAAGAAGCCTTAGAGTATTATATTGTGAATGAGTTGGCGTTGGCAAGAGATAAAGCGGGAAGAATCGCTGACAAAGCGCTCCCCCTCAACAATCCAGGGGTCATTATGGCCCGTACAGGTGCAAGAGGTTCAAGTCTAAATCTTGGCCAGATGGCCGCCGCTTTGGGTCAGCAATCTGTAAGAGGTAAACGAATCACCAAGGGTTATAAGAATAGAGCATTGCCACACTTTTTGCCCGATGAGATCATACCCGATGCGAAGGGATTCGTTCGATCGAATTATCGAGATGGGCTCAACCCCATAGAATTCTTCTTCCATGCCATGGGTGGGAGAGAAGGTCTAGTAGATACAGCGGTAAGGACTCAACAGAGTGGATACATGCAAAGAAGGTTGGTGAATGCATTAGAGCATTTGAAGGTTGAATACGATTTAACGGTTCGAGATCCATACGGCCATATCATCCAATTCCTCTATGGTGAGGATGGTGTCGATCCAGCAAAGAGCGATCATGGTAAAGCGGTAAATATCGATAGGCTCGTTGAGATAGAGTCTTTAATCGATAAGGGTAAGAAGAAAGCTACTATAGATTACATTGAGAAGACGGTAGATGAATATGCCGATAAGCTTAACCCTCTACTTGTGAAGAATCTTAAGGATGCGTTACAAAGGACACCCCTCAGCCCAGCAGCCGTGATAAGAGTGTGTGAAAAGACTGTAGAGCTCTTGAAGAAAGCTACTATAGAGCCTGGTGAAGCGTGTGGAGTTGTGGCGGCCCAATCTATTGGCGAGCCCGGTACTCAGATGACCCTTCGTACCTTCCACTTCGCTGGTATAAAGGAGAAAGACGTTACATTAGGCCTCCCTAGACTGATAGAGCTCGTGGATGCGAGAAAAGAGCCCGCAACACCTTCTATGGATGTATATTTAGATGAAGAGCACCGAGTTTCTAAAGAGAAAGCCCTAGAGGTAGGAAGAGAAATTTTATTCACTAAGGTTGGTGATCTGGTAGATTATAGCGAAGTAGATTACTCAGGGACCATCAGGCTCTTTTTGAATAAAGAATTGTTAAAAGAGCGGGGTTGTACACCAGAGATGGTCGGTGAAAGGTTAAAAGCTTGGAAGAGGGTGGTTGAAGTCGATAGTGAGAATGCGATAGTGAGCGTATCGATGAGTGGTGTCGACCCAGCCACATTGCTATCGTTGAGGAATAAACTGTTGAATATGAGAGTAAAAGGGATTCCAGGAATTACACGAATTACGGTAGTAAAGCAAGGTGATGAATGGGTCATTCAAACATCGGGCTCAAACCTTGCAAAGGTTCTAACGATCCCCGGTGTCGATCCTACACGGACCGTATCGAACGATGTCTTTGAAGTCGCAACGACCCTTGGTATCGAAGCGGCCCGCAACGCCTTAGTAAAAGAGATTGTAAATACTTTGAATGAACAGGGTTTAGAGGTAGATATTCGCCATATCTATTTAGTGGCCGATTTGATGACCTCGAAGGGCTTCTTGCAACAGATCGGTAGGCATGGTGTAGCCGGTGCTAAAGCCAGTGTATTGGCCAAAGCCGCTTTTGAAATCACCGTGCCGACACTCGCCGAAGCTGCTGTAAAAGGTGAAGTAGATGAGCTTAAAGGTGTAACCGAAAATGTGATCGTAGGACTACCCATACCAGTAGGTACGGGTATGATAGACGTGTTTATGAGAGGTTAGTTAAATGTTGGATGAAAAAGAGATGAGCCGTATATTGAAGATCGCTATAAAGACGGGGAAGTGTATCATCGGTAGTAAGCAGGTCGCTCAATCTGTAAAGGGATCGAAGCTCGTCATCCTCGCATCATCCCCTTCACATGTATCATCGAGGATTACCGAGTTATGTAAGTTAAACTCTGTACCCCTAATGATATATAAGGGTTCTTCGGTCAAACTTGGACAGTTATGTGGCAAACCATTTAAAATTTCAGCGATCGCGATCAAATCCGCCGGTGAAGCGGATTTAACGGGCCTTTTAAAGGATTCGCTAACGAATTAATCGACATCATTATATCTCAAAAATCTGATTTTTAATTAGATCAATAGCATTAGTAAAAATCGGCATCAATAATATCTCATGGTAATAACCATATTAAAAATGTAGATCAGTGGAAAGGAGTTGAAATTTAATACTATCCAGTAAGTCTGGCTTGGGTTAAACTTAAATTTCTCCTCTACACTACGGAATGATTAGATCGGTAGAATATGCCAGAAAAGATCAGACTCACTCCAGAGGAGCTCGGTTTAATGAATTTGTTTCAAAGTATGAGCGGTGCTACTGTAAGAGATTGTATAATCGATCCGAAGATGAATCGAGTGATCTTCGTGATCAACAAAGGCGAAATGGGTTTAGCGATTGGGCGAAATGGTGTAATTATTAAGAATTTACAAAAGCTTGTAGGTAAACCCGTAGATCTCGTAGAGTATTCGGACGATCCGAAGGAGTTGATAAAGAATTCATTGAATAATAAGTATGTAAATGATGTTCGATTGACGGAAAGGTTAGATGGTACAAAGATCGCCGTTGTAGTGGTGGATCAAAAGGGAAAGAGTGCAGTGATAGGTAGAGGGGGTAGAAATGCGGAGAAAGCGAGATTGTTGGCAAAACGATACTTCAATATATCAAATGTCCATATCGTATCCCAAGAGTAGCATCTTAAAAGATTAGATCGGATTAATCTTATTCGACGATATCCACGACTCGGATGGTATGGAGCTTCCAATTCCAACTTAACTTCTCGATCGGCATAAGCCTCTTGATCCACTCCTCCTGAGCCCTATTATCCAGATGGCAAGGATTCTCATCACATTGATGTATGAGTGTAATTATAGCGATCTTCTTTCCCATCTCTAAAAGACTTTATCATATAACTTAATAACGATTATCGTCGATCATGTGAAGTAGAAGAAGATCTTTTATAAGAGGAAGAATTATAAGGTTGTAACGATCCAATGTACTTTGATGTAAAATGTTGTTTAAACACTGCCCTGGAATCGATAGTCTCATCAGACCTACAATAGTCATAAAGAGGTGCCCCTTCTGTAACGAAGAAGTTGAATTCTTCGAATATGAAACACAACAGGAGTGTCCCAAATGTGGCAGGATCGTGCATAGAGAAGCCTCTGAGATGTGCATAGTATACTGTGCCAGTGTTGAAGAATGTATAAAAGATTTGTTGAATAAAGGATTGATTTCAAAAGAGAGGGCTGAAGAGTTAAGAGAAATCTATAATCAAGTTAAACAGAAGAAGCCTTAATTATGAAAATGAAGCCCATATATCATGATAAATTTATAAAATATCAGATCGTAAATTCTCTTGATCATTATGAGTGAAGAAGAGGAGAGGAAGAAGGTTCCTATAAAGAAAGAGGGAATAACTGCACCAGGAAGGCCCACCCCTCTTGATATGTTTGAGGCATTCGATGATTTGCTCGAAGACTTCCGAAGGACCTTTAGATCCTTCGTGAGGCCTTGGAAGCCGTGGCGATGGAGTGCTCTTGAGCGATTCATGCCAGAACTCCCCACGAGAGAGGCTTACGCAGATATCATCGATACTGGAAAAGAGTTTCATGTGTGTGTTGAAATGCCAGGCATTCCTAAAGATAAGATAGATATAACGGTCACCAAGGATGGAATAGAGATCTTCGCTGAAACCGAGGCGGAAAAGGAGGAGAAGGAGAAGAATTTTATCCATAGGGAGAGGAGTTATTCAAGAATCTACAAGAAGCTCACATTCCCAGAAGAAGTCATACCGGAAGAAGCGGAAGCTACATTGAAGAATGGTTTACTCGAAGTTAGAATACCGAAGAAGGTTCCTAAAGAGGTTAAGAAATATAAGGTGGAGATTAAATAAATTCCATCTTCCAAATTTTTGATTTCTGAATAACATATAACTATAATAACTACTAAACTGCTTGAAAGATCACCAAAAATACCACTAAAGAAATCAATTAATAAAAAATTACCGCTACTAATTAATAGTCGAGTTGAGCAAAGTAGTGAAGGGGAGTTATGAAAAAATTAGAACAGGTAAGTTGTGAAGGGGTTACATGGATAAATATTGAAAAACCTACGCGTGAAGATATCGAAGCATTAGCTCAATACTACCCATTTCATCGATTGGATCTTGAAGATTGCCTTTCAAAGATCCAACTTACCAAAATCGATGAGTATGAAGATTATTTGTTCATCATACTCCATTTTCCCATTATAGATGATTCAACGGGGATGGTCCGATCGAGCCAAGTATCTATCTTTTTAGGTAAAGATTACTTGGTCACGATCCATCAGGGCGATCTTAAACCCCTGATAAATAATTACCGAATATGCAAGATCGATGAGAGTAGACGTGAAAAGATGGTCATCAAGGGATCTGTGTATATTCTTTACCAAATAATCGACAGTTTGGTGGATGATATCTTCCCTACATTAAATAAACTCATGGAAGAGCTGTATCAGATTGAAGATAAAGTCTTTGACGAAAAGGTTGAAGCGGTCCGTGAAGTTACATTTTTAAGGCGTAAGATTGCGGATTTGAGGAGGATTATATTCCCTCTGAGAAGGGTGATGAAGGAGTTAACGATAAAGGTACAGAGGTTTTCTAGACAGGATATCTCAAACTACTTTGATGATATAAATGACCATATTGAGAAAATCTGGGAGACACTCGAGGAATGTAAAGAAACTATAGAGATTTACAAAGATACAGACTTTATACTCGCTACAGAGAAGACCAATAAGATCCTTGCCCTCCTCACAATAGTCTTCACTTTGTCCATTCCAGCTACAGTGATAGCCACTTTTTATGGAATGAATATCCCTCTACCGGGCGGAATTGAGACAGGGCCTTGGACCTTTCTTGGCCCTTATACAACTCTAATCATAATAACTATCATATCGATAATCCCCGCTCTGGTAATGCTTGTGATCTTTCGCCGCTTGGGTTGGATTTGATCCACATTTGTGAGGAATATTAAATTAGGATAGAGGTATGAAGCTGATTGAAAGAGTGAATAAGTTTATAAAAGGATTATAAGAATGCAAGATTGAGTTGAAGGTTCTGGTAACTGGTGCTAGCGGTTTCATCGGTAGACATTTAGTGAAGTATTTAAGAGATCGTGGCTTTACAGTTATAGATCTAGATTTAAGATCCTCAACGATAATCGGTGATGTAACCGATTGGAGCTTTGTATCATCTTTAGAGCATTTAGATTTTAATAGCATAGTCCACCTTGCAGCGATGGTAGAGATTAAGGATAGTTTGAGCGATATGTATGGGTGCTATCGGGTAAATAGTTTTGGCACACTCAATCTACTCGAATTGGCTTTTAAGAAGAAAGTTGAAAGATTCGTATACGCGAGTAGTGCGAATGTATATGGATTACCATTGGAGCTCCCGGTGAAGGAGACCACACCCTTCAATCCACGGACTCCCTACGACTATTCGAAGGTTATAAGCGAGTATCTGGTTCAAAGCTACTACACCAACAGGGAGTTACCGATCGTAATACTGAGGAGTTGGAAGCTCTTTGGAGAGTATGAAAATGAAAATAAGGTCATTCCACGCTTTATAAAGTCCTGTTTATTGAATCAACCCATCACTCTTTATAATGGCGGAAGGGATACTACAGACCCTTACTACATCTTGAATTACTGTTACGCCGTAGAGTTGGCCCTTACGAAGGATGAAGCAGTGGGCGAGGCTTTTAACGTGGGTACGGGTAATGAGCTATCTATAAAAGATATTGCTGAAAATATTAAGAAACTCACCAACTCTAAATCGGAGCTTCAATTTTTGCCTCCCAGAACTCCAAGAGAAGAAATCCCTATGAGGAGTTATCCATCGATCGAAAAGATAAAGTCGAGACTGGGTTATAGGCCGATAGTGGACTTCGTAGAGGGTTTGGAAAGGACGATCAGATGGATGAGTGAGCGATTAAACCTGAAATGATCCATTTAATCTTAATTATTCTTTTTAATACGCTATAGCGAAATATTAACAGGGTTTATAAAGAAGATGGCTCCAAGACATCTATGATGGTTTCTTCGAGACTCTCGGTCGTAGATGTAGATTTATGTGTAGGTTGTCAAAGTTGCATGTTCGCATGTACAAGAAGGTTTGGGGAAGGTGGCTTAAGCAAATCCTCAATTCATGTGAGGTCTGCTGGCGGTTTTGAAAGGGGTTTTGTCGTTATTGTATGCAAGGCGTGTGAAGATCCACCATGTGCAAGGGTCTGTCCGACCGATGCCCTAAGATTAAGGATCGGTGGAGGAGTAATACTAAGAAAGGAGAAGTGTATCGGGTGTGGTAATTGTGTAAAGGCCTGTGTAATCGGTGCCGTATTCTGGGATGACGAATCCAATAAGCCAGTAATCTGTATTCATTGTGGTTACTGTGCCAAATTCTGCCCCTATGGTGTCATTAAATTGGAGACTCAAGAGGGTGGTAAGGCTTGAGTTTAGAAGCGATACCGAGTAAAATCCTTTACATAGACTTATCATCGAGGAGCTTTTGGGTAAAGGATAGGCATGAGCTCTTTCAAAAGTACCTCGGCGGTGCTGGTGTAGCGATAAAGCTTTTACATGAAGAGATCAAGCCGAATGTAGATCCACTCAGTGCCGATAATGTAATAGTCTTTACTGTTGGTCCATTGACGGGGATGTATCCCTTAGCATCCAAGACTGTGGCCATGTTCAAATCTCCTCTAACGGGCAACCTCGGTGAAAGCCATGCGGGTGGTAGAAGTGCCATATCTATTCGTATGGCAGGTTATGGAGGGATCGTGATCAAGGGTGCGAGCGATAGACCTATCTATCTCGCTATACATGGTGATAAAGTTTCTTTCCGTGACGCATCGACACTCTGGGGCATGAGAAGTAGTTATACCGTCGGAAGGGTATTAAGAGAATTTGAAAGTGGTGCAGGTATAAGGAGTATTATGAGAATAGGAAGGGCCGGTGAAAGGCTCGTTTCCTATGCATGTGTAGTTACAGAAACGTATCGCCATTTCGGTAGACTCGGTTTAGGAGCCGTATGGGGGAGTAAAAGATTAAAAGCCTTGGTAATATCGGGTAGACGCTCCATCAAGCCTAAAGACCCAAAACTTTACCGAGAAGTTTATAACTCGATATTCGATGCAGTCACCAAATCACCGCTCATGAAGAAGTACCACGAGCTCGGTACATCGATGAATATAACCCCATTGAATAAGTTAAGAGCTTTACCGACAAGAAATTTGAAAGAAGCCCACTTTGAGGATGCGGATAAGATTTCGGGAGAGGCATTTGCTGAAAGGTTCTTGGGTAGAAGGGTTGCCTGTGCCCACTGCCCTGTAAGTTGCATACACCTCGCCATACTTAGAGAGCCCTACGTTACGGAGCCTTACTTTTACAAGACTACGATGATCAGTTATGATTATGAGTTGATCTACGCTTTAGGCTCGATGCTCCGGTTATCATCACCTGAAGGTTTGCTCAAGTTGATCGATGAAGTTGAAAAAGAGGGGTTGGATGCGATGAGTTGTGGTGTAGCATTGGCATGGGCTACAGAGATGCTGGAAAGAGGATTGATAACGAAGGACGATTTGAATGGTATCACGCTAAAATGGGGCGATTTTGATAGTTATATAAGGGCTGTAGATCAACTTGTAGAGCAATCTACAGAATTTTATAAAGCTTTAGCGAAGGGTGTTGAATATGCATCGAAGCGTTATGGTGGTGAAGAATTCGCTTTAAGCTTTGGAGGGAATGAAATGCCCGGTTATCATACGGGCCCGGCTGCGCATATTGGTTATCTTACTGGCGCAAGGCATAGCCATCTTGACGGAGCAGGTTACAGCATCGATGAAAAGTCGTTAGCATCTAATGTGAAACTCAATGTAGAGCAGATAGTGGATAGTTTGATCAAAGAGGAGAGTTGGAGGCAGATTCTTAGTAGCCTTGTAATATGCTACTTTGCTAGAGGTATTTACAGGCCAGATATGGTGGTGAAAGCGCTAAAACCACTCGGTTACGATCTTAATGAAGAAGATTTGAATAGACTCGGTATTGAAATCTTGCGAGAGAAGTACCGATTTAAATTTAGAGAAGGTTTCGATATCAAAAAGTTGAAATTACCTAAAAGGGTGAGTGAAACACCTTCGCCATCAGGCCAAATATCGCCAGAATTTGTAATGGAAGGTGTGAACCTTTACATAAAGAAGCTTAACTTAGAGTGAGAGATTGATAATTTTTGGACCATCTCATTCCTCTTATTGTTATGTGAAGGGTAATTTATCAAAACTTTTCACAGGTAAGAGTTTTGAGGACTGATGTGATTAAAAGAAATGGAGAAATCGATCGCTACTTAAAGCCCTATAAGATGTTATCTCTCAACCTTTTACTGGTATAATGATCAATTCTTAAGGAAAAAGTTTAATAACTCCTTAAAGGATGGTAAGGTGGAGACCTGTATGCCTTGGATCGTTAAAGTAGATGAAGATAAATGCACTGGAGAGGGTGAATGTGTTACAGTCTGTCCTGTCTCTGTCTTCGAGCTACAAGGGAAGAAGGCTAAAGTTGTTCGTGGTGAGGATTGCGTAGGCTGTATGGCGTGCATATCTGTATGTCCCAGCAATGCAATAACAGTAACAGAGTACTAATCGTTGACGAAGGATAATTAAAATTTCTTTTATCTAACCTTTCCGGGGTTCTTTTATTTTTATCTCTCCAAATGATATGCCATTCGCATCCAATTTCACCATAAAGGCACCGATTCTGTTAGAAAAGAAGGAAAGTCTTCAACGATGAAAGGTGATAAGGTTAGGGATGTTAGAAGAATGGATGTTAACGATGTAACATTTTATATCACACAATACTAAACTAATACTTATGAATAACATGGTGATAATAGCGATATGATGCTACCTAAACTTGAATACATCAAATTAACGAGGCAGAGATTGGGTATAACTCAGCGTAAACTCGCTTCTTTATGTGGAGTGAGTGCCTCTTTGATCAACCAGATCGAAACTGGTAGATGCAAACCAAGTTATGAAACCGCTCGAAAAATCTTCGAAATTCTCACAAGTTTGAACGACCAAACCTCTCTAAAAGCTGGCGATATTTGTACGCGTGAGATTGTATCGGTAAATCAGAATGATACAGTAATTACAGCCGCGAATAAGATGATGGAGAAGGGGTTCAGCCAATTACCCGTAATGGATGGGAATAAAATTGTAGGGTTGATCACCGATGGGAGAATTATGAAAGAATTCGTGAATAAAGATTCTAAGACGGTAGCCCGCTTAACTGTGAAAGAATTGATGGAGCCTACACCTCCGATCGTCGATGAATCTACACCTGTAAGGGCTTTGATTCCATTGATAGAATTCAGTAAAGCGGTCTTGGTCGCTAAACAAGGTAATGTTATAGGAATAATCACTACAGCCGATATTCTAAAGCTCATGTTGTAAAAAAATAAGAAATACGTTTAGAAATACATTTGGAAGGGTGTAAAGATTAATCATCCATAAATGCAGGAAGATCTTTGGAAAAAGACTATATAGGTAACTTTTATTCAACTTATTGGAATTATATGGCAATACCAAGAGTATCAGAGCAAGAGTCGCCCATTCGAGTAGTAATAAAGTTGAGTGGTAGTCTATTCAAATGGGGTATGAAAGCATCGGACCTTGAAGGTATTGTGGAGCTCTGTAAGGAGCTAAAGGCCAAAGGTGTGCAACCCATCCTTGTAGCGGGTGGTGGAGAGATCGCTCGTCATTACATCTCATTAGGTAGGAGTCTAGGTGCTGATGAAACGAGCCTCGATGAAATGGGTATCGCTGTAGCTAGATTAAATGCTTCTCTATTGATCAGCTCTCTAAAAGGGCTCTCTTATCCGACCGTACCCAAAAACTTAGATGAAGTGGTTCAGAGTGTGGAAAGTGGTAAGATCGTAGCCGTTGGTGGCTTACATCCGGGGCATAGTACAAATGCTACCGCTGCACTAATAGCGGAGCGGGTGGGCGCAAAGTTGTTCATCAATGCGACGGATGTGGATGGAGTATATACTTCCGATCCACGAACCGATAAAGATGCAAAATTGTTGAAGAAAGTAACGATAAAAGAATTGATGAAGATTTTACTGGAGGGTAAAATGAATGCGGGAACTTATGAATTGATGGATCTGGTAGCCCTAAAGATCATCGAGCGCTCAAAGATTCCAACGAGGATCATTAAATACTCAACTCTCAACCTAATAAGGGTTATAGAAGGAGAAGATTTGGGCACAATAGTAGAAGTTTGATACGATTTAATCGTACTTATTCGATTCTAATGCAGATCATCGTGATAAATAGATTTAAAAGCCATTAGAAACTATTATAGGGAGGAAAGAATTGAGTGTAAAGTCTAAAGATAAGGATGTATCGATACCACCTCATACTCATTGTAGAGTGTGTGGTCGATCCATACCATTACAGAAAGATTACTGCTCTAACGAATGTAGATTGAAAGAAATGAAACATATGCAGAGAGCGAAGAGGATGCAGAGGATAACTACGCTCCTATTCTTAGCTTTATTCGGCATATTCATCCTTATGATGTACCTCACAAAACCCTCTTGAAATTGTAAGAGCACATCATAATTTGAAGATATTTAGGGTTTTATATCCACATATTCAAGATATTCAATTTAAAATTATAGTAAATTCCTCCAAAACTAAAAACTCCAAAAATTTATATATGTATTTCACGTAAACTATTACCTCTCCACCTTTCAACAAAGGTGGAAAATATACTCATGGTTAAAAGAATACTCATCGCCCTCGGTGGAAATGCTATAAAAAGAGCGAATGAAGAAGGCACTACGGAAGAACAATTTCGGAATATAGCGATAACTTGTGAGCATATAGCACGCCTTTTAAAGAGGTTGGATGAAGATGATAGAATCGTTATAACACATGGCAATGGTCCTCAAATAGGTAACCTCTTGATTCAGCAGGAGGAAGGCTCAAAGTTCGTTCCACCACAGACCCTAGATGTACTCTGTGCGATGACCCAAGGGCAGATCGGTTATATGATCCAACAGACCCTTCAAAGATATCTGAGGGATGTTGGTGGTAGATGGGCAAAGAGGCAAGTAGTCTCTATAATAAATCAAGTATTGGTAAGCCTTGAAGATCCCGACTTCCTTGATCCTTCGAAACCGATCGGTAACTTCTTAACGAAGGATGAAGTCGAAAGGCTCGTGAGGGAAAAAGGTTTCGTCGTCGATCCACCACCGGGAAGAGTTTACCTAGATAAGAAGATCTCCGGGCTTGTGATTAAGCGAGTCATGCCTATGGAATTGAAAAGGCCCTTTAGAAGGGTCGTCCCTTCACCCGAGCCCATCAAGAATATTGAGGCCGATTTGATTAAGATGATGGTCGATCAAGGTGTTATAGTAATCGCTTCAGGTGGTGGAGGTATTCCTGTCGTGATGGATAAAGATGGTAATTTGAAGGGCGTATTCGCGGTAATCGATAAGGATAAAGCGAGTGAAAAATTGGCTGAAGCGATCGATGCAACCGAATTCATAATTTTAACGGACGTTGAATATGTCATGTTGAACTTTGGAAGGCCTAATGAAAAACCTATCTATAGGATGTCTGTAGAGGAGGCAGAAAGGTACCTTGCCGAAGGCCACTTCGCTAAAGGGAGTATGGAACCAAAGATTATTGCAAGTATAAGATTCCTTAGATGGGGTGGTGAGCGGGCTATCATATCATCTTTGGACAAACTTGTCGAGGCCTATGAAGGTAAGACCGGTACTCATATATACAGATGAAATTGAAAGATTGGAAAATAGAATTAATGATATAGGTTTATAGGTTTAAAAGGACTGATTCCAAAGACATTAAACTCTACGAAACGATGTTATGTTATTGTGAATGAATAGAGGTATCGTTAAGATAATTTTGAAACAGCTTCAGAGATTCTCTTCAGACCCTCCATGATGCACTCTTTTGAAGTTGCGTAAGAGATTCTTATATGCTTCTCACCACATCTACCGAATGCGCAACCTGGTGTAACAGCGACCCTTGCCTCTTTCAAGAGGAACTCTGAGAGCTCCAATGAAGTTTTATTGAACGTGTAAGATGGGAATACATAGAATGCTCCAGCCGGTTTTTTACATTTGAAACCTGGAATCTCATTTAAACCTTTACAGACGATCTCTCTCCTCTCTTTAAATTCCTTTATCATCTCATCGACGGGTTTACGGTCTCCTTTTAATGCAGCGATTCCCGCTTTCTGTGCAAACGAGCATACACATGTAAGAGTGTGTTGTTGTATCTTATTCATCGCCTCGATGATCGGTTGAGGCCCTACAGCCCACCCTATCCTCCAACCGGTCATGGCAAAAGTTTTAGAGAATCCATTTACGGTGATGGTTCTTTCGAACATACCATCTAATGATGCTATAGAGTAATTCCTCCCTTCGTACACTAACTCTTCATAAATTTCATCCGAGACTACCAAGAGATTGTGATCCTTCGCTATATCGGCTATAACCTTCAACTCATCTAATGTGTATACAGCACCTGTAGGGTTCGATGGTGTATTAATGATGATCATCTTCGTTCTTGGTGTAATGGATGATTGTAAAGACTCCTGTGTTAATGCGTAGTTATCCTCTTCACGTGTTTCAACAAATACTGGTTTCCCTCCGGCAAGTTTTACACAAGCTTCATACGTGACCCAGCTCGGATCTGGTATTATTACCTCATCACCTTCATTTATACATGCCATTACCGCCAAGTAGACCGCCAATTTCGTCGGCGTTACTAAAACTTCTTTTGGTTTACAAGGAATCTTATTATAGTTGTTACACCTCTCTGCGATCGCCTCTCTCAACTCATAAATTCCCATGGAGGGAGTATAATGGGTGAATCCAGAGTTGAGCGACTCTATAGCTGCATCGATGATATGCCTAGGTGTTGTAAAATCTGGTTCACCCACAGCGAACGATATGATCTTGATCCCTTTTCTCTTCATTTCATCCACGAGATTCGCAAGTTTTACCGTTCCCGACTCCTCGATCTCACATACCCTCTTAGCCAACATCCTTTATCACCACATTTGTGATCATCAACTATAAAATAAATTTTTAGGAAATTTTTGAGTGATTATAATGATTCTGAGAGTGCGATTTTGATCATTTAAAACCTTTAAAACCTTAAATTTTACCTTTCAAAATAGTAGTTGGTGGTAACTTTGAAAGTAGATGAAGTTCGTAAAGTAACGGTCGTTGGTGCAGGTATCATGGGAAGTGGTATCGCCCAGGTTTTGGCTATGAACGGATACGATGTTACTCTAATAGATGTGAGTGATGAGATCTTAAAGAAAAGTTTAGAAAGTATAAGGGCCGGACCATTCGGCCTTAAGAGATTGGTCGAAAGGGGGAAGCTTACAGAAGATCAAGTCAATAACATCATGGCAAGAATACATACCACTACCGATTATAAGATCGGTTGTAGCGATGCAGATATCGTGATCGAAGCGATCCCTGAAGATTTAGAGTTAAAGCACAAAGTATTTAAAAAGCTTGAAGAGTTCTGTCCAGAACGTACAATCTTAGCATCTAATACTTCGAGCATCATGATTAGTGAGATTGCATCGGTTTTGAAGAGGCCTGAGAGAGTTGTTGGAATGCACTGGTTCAATCCCGCACCTGTGATGAAGTTGATCGAAGTTATAAAGGGCGCTATGACAAGCGATGAAGTACGTGATCTAATTATGGATTTCTCAAAGAAGCTTGGTAAAGTGCCTATAGAAGTGAAAGATGGTCCGGGCTTCTTTGTAGTTAGATTCTTAAATGCAATATTGATGGAGGCGATTCGCCTTTATGAGCAAGGGGTAGCGGGTGTTAAGGAGATCGATGAAATGTGCAAACTCGGCCTCGGTTGGCCGATGGGTCCCTTTGAGCTCATGGATTTAGTAGGTATAGATGTGATTTACCATGTTGCAGAGTATTGCCATCAAGTATTGGCCGATCCTTACGTAGCACCACCGGTAACTTTGAGAAAGATCTTCCATGCAGGATACTTGGGTAAAAAAGCGGGGAGTAAAGGCGGCTGGTACGATTACTTGGGTATAAAAAAGTAAAAATTAATTTTTATTTCAACCTTTCATCAACCTTCACAAACTAATATTCAATTTTAGTAACGTTTAACACCATGTAGTTAATAGAAAAGGGTGATGTATAAAGATGAAGGTTTAAGAAGCATCATAGAGAGCAAGGAAGTTTTAAAGATTAAGAATAAAGTATCGACAAGGCTCGAAATCACCAAATATCTGATGAATTATAAGCGCCCAATTCTCTTTGAGAATATCGAGAGATATGAAGGCTTTAGGATCATTGGCAATTTATGTAGCTCGAGGGAGCTCATTGCAAAATTCCTAGGAGTATCGATTGAAAATCTCCTTATGCATCTTACAAATGCATTGAATAGACCCAGTCTATATCAAATCGTTGATGATGCAGAATTTTTAAAGAATAAGGTTGAGGAGCCTAACGTTATAAAGCATATCCCACTCGTCATGTACTATTCGTGGAAGAAGAGGTATTATACTTCAGCGACGATAATCCTTGCCCGTGACCCCGATACAAATAGACAGAATGCGAGTTTTCACCGAATGATGTACCTTAAAGGCAATAGATTTGTGGTGAGGCTCGTTGAACGAGATCTATACAGTTTCTATATGAAGAATAAGAGCGTTGGTAAAGATACGAAGGTAGTGGTGATATGTGGTGTAAATCCAGCTATAGCACTGGCAGCAGCCACCTCACGCCCAAATCTGAATGAATTGGAATTAGCAAATACATTGCTTAACGATCGATTAAAGTGTATTAACCTTGAAGGGATAGATGTGCCGATCGAGTCCGAGGTCGTCATGGTGGGGAGAATACTTCACAATGAAGTTGCTAAGGAAGGCCCATTCGTGGACCTCACTTCTACTTGGGATAAGATCCGTGAACAACCAGTTCTAGAAGTGGAGCGATTGTATATGCGTAATGATCCAATATGGCAAGTGATACTGCCAGGCGGTTCTGAACATCGATTGCTTCAAGGTATACCTCAAGAACCAAGGATCTTTCAGATCGTGCAAAATGCTGTACCGACAGTTAAGAATGTGGTATTAACGAATGGTGGTTGCAATTGGCTTCATGCAGTCATCTCTATAAAGAAGTTATCGGAGGGTGATGGGAAGAATGCGGGTTTGGCAGCACTAGCGGCACACCCGAGCTTAAAGAGGGTGATCGTGGTAGATGAGGATATCAATATTATGGATCCAGAGGATGTAGAATGGGCTTTAGCAACGAGGCTCCAGCCTGATAAGGGTATCGTATTCATACCGAATGCGAGGGGCTCATCCCTTGACCCATCTTCGGGCAAATCTGCTATAACGACGAAATGGATCATCGATGCTACGATACCTTTAGATAGAGATAAAAAAGATTTTATGAAGGTAAAGAGCTAGGTATGGGTGATGTATCTCACACCGAAAGAGGAGAGGATCTTAGCTGGCGAAGAAGGTGAAGTTAGACAGAAGGCGATGGAGATCATCGTAGCCATCGGGGAGATTTATAATGCAGACCGATTAATCCCGATAAGCTCAGCCCACATCTCTGGTACAAGTTATAAAACTATTGGTGATGCGGGTATCGAATGGATCGAGTCCCTAACATCTACCAAATTCTCCGTACCTACTACGGTAAATCCCTTCGGTATGGACCTTGCACTATGGGAGATTATGGGTATAAGAAAAGATTTTGCTGAAAAGCAGATGAGGATTGTAAATGCATTTCTCAAACTCGGTGCAACACTCACCTGTTCATGTATACCTTATTTGATTGGAAATATCCCTAAATTCGGTGAGCATATCGCATGGGCCGAATCATCCGCCGTATGTTACGCTAACTCTGTACTTGGAGCGAGGACCAATAGAGAAGGTGGGCCATCGGCCCTTGCATCGGCTATCATTGGCCTCACTGGTAACTTTGGTTACCATTTAAATGAGATGAGAAATCCTACAGTAAGGGTTAAAGTAGAGGTCGATTTGAATGAGGAGAGTGATTTTGGTGCTTTGGGGCATTACGTGGGTAAGCGAATCGGTAATGGTGTACCATACTTCACAGGAATAAAGAGGGCAAGTAATGATGAGTTAAAATCCTTATCGGCCGCTCTGGCAGCCTCAGGCGGTGTTGCATTATATCATATTAAGGATATCACACCAGAATCGAGCATAGTTAAATCTGATGGTTTGGAAGAAATTAACTTCACAAAGAGTGAGTTAAAAGATTCATATGAAGAGCTCAGTACAGTCAAAGAGGGTAAGGTCGATATAGTCTGCTTGGGCTGCCCCCATAGCTCTATAGAAGAGATTAAAAAGGTTGCAGAGATGATCAAAGGTAAGAAAGTTGCACCAAATACGAAGCTCTGGTTATTTACATCGCTACCAACAAAGATCCTTGCCGATCGGTGTGGTTATTCGAAGGTGATCGAGGAGGCTGGAGGTAATATCTACTGTGATTGTTGCATGGTCATCGCGCCGATCGAAGATCTGGGATTTAAGGTGATGGCTGTGAATTCCGCCAAAGCGGCAGTATACGTACCTACACTCTCGAAGATGAACGTCGTATTCGGGAATTTAAAAAGGTGTATCGAAATTGCAATTTCTGGTGAGGCTAAATGAAGAAAATTAAATGTCGTAAGATATCGAAAGGTGTTGGTGAAGGAGTATCACTCGTCTCTAATGCTCCTATAAGCTTTCTAGGGGATGTCGATCCCAAGACTGGTTTAATTGTGAATAAGAACCATCCGCTCTATGGTAAATCGATCGAGGGAAAGGTTTTAATCTTCCCTACTGGTAGAGGCTCGACCGTCGGCTCCTATATCCTATATCAGTTATCGAAGAATGGTAAAGCTCCAAAAGCTATAATCATGAAAGAAGCTGAACCGATAATCGCTGTAGGTGCCATTATATCCAATATACCATTGGTGGATAAGCCAGAAGTCTTCGAATTTAAAGATGGTGAAAGGATCACCGTCGATGCCGATCATAATGAGATAATTGTACATTAATAGTTAATATAGTTAATATCTGCTTACAGAAAGACAAAATCTAAACTCACAGCATCGGTGAAAAGGTTATTTAATCCGAGAACCTCATTAATAAAGATCTCTATGGATTGGGGAATGAGGAATAGACTTGCCCATCTTATTCAACGCGATGGTAGAGCGCTCTTCTTACCCATCGATCATGGATACTTTCAAGGCCCTACCCATAAGCTTGAGCAGCCTGGTAAAACGGTCGCACCACTTTTACCTTACGCCGATGCGATAATGCTCACCCGTGGTATTCTCCGCTCATGTATAGATCCATCGATCACGAAGCCCATCATTTTGAGAGTTTCGGGCGGTACGAGTATCATTGGCGAGGATCTATCACATGAAGGAATTACGACTTCGGTAAAAGAGGCGATTCGGCTCAATGCGGCTGCCGTATCTCTTT
>JANXEG010000012.1 GCA_025058425.1 Nitrososphaerales archaeon | reverse complement strand
AAGGTAATAATCGCTCGATAGGTTTATCTTCAAGGTAGAACCATCTATCGTGAAGTTGACCTTATCTTCTTCTATAGGCAATCTACGCCTGATCAAAGCTACTACCTTCTCTTTATCGCTATCGAGCTTCTTTACCACCTCTAATTCATAAACGAGGACCTTACCAGCGTACTTATGATTGAAGTCTACTTGAACCCTTCCCGAGCCTATAAAACGAACTATACCGATCTTATTATCTACTTCGATCTCTTCATTCACCCTTAATTCACCAGCCTTCTCCCCAAATTTACGAATGGGGATCATCTTCACCTTATTCGGATCTCTCAACCCAAAACCCTTTTCGGGTGGGATTTCTATCGTTAACTTATCCCCTACATTGGCTGATAGTAAAGCTTCATCCACACCTTTTAAGACCCATCCTTCACCTACCGAAATGAGTCTAGGCTCGTACTTCTTCGTTGGGTCATAGATACCGAACTTCTTCGCATCCTCATCCCTAGTCGTCTCGATGATCTCGCCTGTATCCTTAATCTTTGCGGTATAGTGGGCCAATATTAATGTGCCTTTCTCTAAGGGCATATGCTCGACACAATTAAGCGACAGATGACGTAAGTAAATACTTTTCTGTCCAAGGTTGTAACTTTTTCAGAAGTCCACTTTAAAGCTACCTTTCACCTAAACCATGCATATCCTCGATAAGACTTTACAGTTATTTAGTTATTCAGTTAATCCCCTGAGCTCATAGGAAGGTTGTCATAACCTTAGCTCACATTCTTTCATAAATTTGCTACTCATCGGGCCTATCTATTTAACTTTCCATCCGATAGACTGTTCTAGACATGCTCGGCTTGGCATACGCGAACTTAAATCGCTATATTAAAATTTTAATATTCGATACCTTAATACCGATGTGCTTTTGAGAAAGTTTTCGCGGGAATGCTTAAATTTTTGTTATATTGACCAAATATCTTGCAAAGATGTGGTTTGAATGGTCCGTAGAGGGGTCTTCGTAGGGCGATTCCAACCCTTCCATAAAGGGCATTTACAAGTGATACTCGAACTTTTGAAGAATGTAGATGAGTTGATAATCATCATAGGTAGTTCACAGAAGAGCCATGAATTGGATAATCCTTTTACAACGGGTGAGAGGCTTACGATGATTCGAGAATCTTTGAGAGATGCTGGGGTCGATGATTCAAGGTACTGGCTCATCCCGGTCCCAGATGTAGATATGCACACACTTTGGGTGGCTCAAGTACTATCCTATACTCCTAAATTCGAAGTTGTATATTCTAATGAACCTTTAACGAGGAGGCTATTTAAGGAAGCTGGCCTTCGAGTAGAATCGATTACATTCATTAAGAGAAATATCTTCTCTGCTACAGAGATTCGAAGAAGGATGTTAAGTGGAGAGAATTGGGAAGAGCTCGTCCCTCAGCGAGTCGCTGCTATAATTAATGAAATAGGAGGGGTGGAGAGGATTAAAGAGTTGTCGAAGAAGGATATTGTATGATATTTAAATCGTATATGATAATGTGGCCGTGAACAGAAAATATTTAAGAATTCGGTATATCAGATTTATTTGGAAAGTGTGGTGGAAGATTGTTTAGAGAGTACTTTATCCCCGGCGCTACAGCTGTGGGATTGACATTCGATGAAGGGGTCGTCTTGGGTGCGGAGAAGAGGTTTGCGTACGGTACATTCGTCATAAGTAGGGCTGGAAAGAAGGTCTTTCGAATCACCGATAGGGTCGGTGCTGCGTGTGCTGGTATGGTAGCTGATATGCAGATCCTTGTAAGAGAGATCGAAGCCCATATTAAGATTAGAGAGTTACAGTTGGGCAGACCGGTCCCTTCCAACTCGGTCGCGAAGTTGATGTCCGTGTTGATGTTCGAAAGGCGTTACACACCCCTCTTGACTCAAGTGGTGATCGGTGGGGTCGATACGAAACCGAGTATCTACGTATTAGATCCCCTAGGATCGGTTATAGAGGATATTTACGCAGCGGTAGGCTCTGGTGCAGAGATAGCTATAGGTGTG
This sequence comes from Nitrososphaerales archaeon, assembly GCA_025058425.1. Taxonomy (NCBI): domain Archaea; kingdom Thermoproteati; phylum Nitrososphaerota; class Nitrososphaeria; order Nitrososphaerales; species Nitrososphaerales archaeon. Next base: position 27,401 of record JANXEG010000012.1, on the reverse strand, counting down.
CTCGAATCTGAATATAGAAAGGGTATGAAGAAGGAAGAAGCGAAGGAGCTCGCTATAAAATCGATCAGGTCTGCGGTCCAGAGGGATGCTGCGAGTGGTGATGGTGTAGATATTATGATAATAACGAAGAGTGGTATCGAAGAGGAATCTAAACTCTTCTAAATCACTTCGCCAATTCACGTACCTTCTTTATATTATCCTCATCGCCCCTCCTATCATCTATAGGGGTCTCCAGTATCAGTGGCAACTTTCGTATTCTTTCATCGTGAAGCAGAGCTCGAAAACCCTCCTCACCTATGTATCCTAGACCGATATGCTCGTGCCGGTCGATGTTGGAGCCCAGATCGCCCTTTGAATCATTGATATGTACAACCTTTAAATCCTTAAACCCTATCACCCTATCGAAATGATTCAAAGTCTGTTCGATGGCCTTCTTATCTCTCAAATCATAACCCGCAGCAAAAGCATGGCATGTGTCAAAGCATACACCGACGCGATCGCGCTGCTCGATACGATCTAGAATATACTTTATATCTTCAAAATGAGTGCCCATGCTATTCTTAGTACCTGCCGTATTTTCTAAAAGGATCATTACATCATTATCGACCCTCTTCAATGCCCTATTACACGCATCGATGATCCTCTTAAACCCCACATCCATCCCCGCACCTAAATGGCTTCCCAGATGGGTTACAAGGTAAGGTATCTCCAATCGGCCACATCGATCGAGCTCAGCGATCAATGTATCTAAGGTCTTTTTGTATATCTCGTCATTCGGCGAAGCGAGGTTCGGAAGGTATGGCATATGGGCTATAGGTTCATCATAACCATACTCCTCAACCTTCCTCTTAAACTCCTTTACCTCCTCCTGATCTAACTCTTTAAACTTCCATCCGCGGGGATTCCTTGTAAAGATTTGAAATGCTGTACAACCCTTCTCCTTCGCACGGTCCACAGCCCTATCTAAGGTTCCCGTTATAGAAACGTGTACACCAACCCTAAGTTGTGATACCAAGCCAAGTTAATAACCTAATCAAACGTATATATGATTTTTCGAAAATAGCGATCTTATCATTAAGTTAAAAAGTTAAATAGTTCGTAAGTTTTAAAGCAACTTAATAGGTGTTGAGTTTATGTTTGAATACAAAGGTTTAAAGATCAGTTGGTTAGGGCATGCTTCCTTCAGAATTCAAGATGGACAGACCATATACATAGATCCTTTTGAAATCAAGGGCGAGGTGAAGGCAGATATCGTATTTATAACCCATGAGCATTTCGATCATTGCAGTCTAAAGGATTTGAAGAAAATCATTAGCCCCGATACCATCATAGTCGCATCGACCCTGTGCAAAGGTGAGTTATCGAATTTGAAGGTCAAGGAGATAAAGTATGTAAAGCCAGGAGATGAGCTTGAAGTAAGGGGTATCAAAGTAAAAGCGATACCCTCTTACAACATTAATAAATTTAGACAACCCGGCGTGCCTTTCCATCCGAGAGAGAATCAAGGTGTAGGGTATATATTGAATATAGGTGGTGTGACGATCTATCACACCGGAGACTCAGATTTTATACCAGAGATGGAAGGGCTGAAACCAGATATCGCACTTATACCCGTTAGTGGAACGTACGTTATGACGGCCGATGAGGCTATTCAAGCTGTATCGAAGATCGCACCGAAGATCGCGATACCTATGCATTACGGAGCTATTGTAGGTAGCGAAAAGGATGCGGAACGGTTCAGCCAAAGAGTTTCATGTAAAGTCCACATCCTTAAGAAAGAGGAGTAAAATTTAGTATAAATATCAAGGTTACACTTCAATAATAAAATTTAAGTTGAAAAATAGAGATGATTATGAATTATTAGAGTGATTTTATCCTTACATCGCTAATTTAATTTCTAACCTAATTTTTAAATAGTGATCACATCTATAGAGTTATCAATATGGCCCTTAAAATAGATCGAGAGTTCTTTGATTTAGAATTATACTGTTTATGTAAAGCGATATATGAATTCCTTGGTAAGGATGCATGGAAAGTGGTATGGAGGTCTGGGGAGATACTATTCAAAGAGCTCGAAGAAAGGTTGAATCTGAAGAATGAGAAGGATTATGTTAAAACATTGCAGAGATTGGCTCAATATCTGCAAGAATCTGGATATGTAGAGCATATTAATGTAAATAGACTGTTGGATGAGATGAAGCAGAGAAGGTCGGAGGAAGAGTTGATCGTTTATGAGATGGTAAATCCTGCATTAACGAAGTGGGCTGAACGTTTAACAAAAGAAGGTGGAGCGCCAGCCCATATCTCTACAGGCCTCTTGTTGGCAGCTCTTAAAAAGTATGGTTTAAAGGGAGAAATGGTCGAAGGTCCGGTCTTTTTACCAGATGGTCGAGTAATAGAGAAGTGGAAGATCACAACACTACGCTAACTATCTATAGATTAGATTTAAATGAAAGATCGAGTGGAAGAGGTACGTTAAAGTATCACAGACTCGGTACAATCAAAGTTACGTAAGATGGGTCTAATACGTGAGTGTGACCAATTTAAGTTGCTTAACTCCTCTTCTATTCATCAGATCCTTCGCCAATCTTCGAATATTCATGACTTCGCCTTTAACGACCACTTGAAGGAGGCAATTCTGTTCATCGAGATGTATATGTATTGAGGATTGAATGATGTCTCTATAATGGTGTTGAATATCCGTTAAACTATCCTCTAACCCCCTCACCTCGTGGTTGTAGATAAGGACTATCGCTCCAACCGCTAACCCCTTCTCCTCATATCTCCATTTATATTCATTTAAGAAGTTGCGCATAGCCTGCTGAATCGCCTTCGATCTATCGTACCCTATTATATTCGTCACTTCATCGAACTCTTTAAGGAGTTCAGGCGATACGGAAACACTAAATCTTACAACACCACTCGCCATATCACCACTCATTTAAGTATATTAAGATGGATGATTTAGCTTTTTCAAAAGATAACAATAAAGATATATAATATGGAGACTTTTTGTGAATAGATAAGCTGTTACTTACTTTACGCCCGATTATAAAATGGTAAATATGGTTCAAGAGTATAAACAAGTTATCGTAGTAAGGACCGATATTAAGATGGGTAAAGGTAAGATCGCAGCCCAAGTAGCCCATGCTGCCGTCGCGTGTGCCGATGAAGTGAGAAAACACCGTCCGAAGATTTATGAAGGTTGGATAAAGTGTGGACAACCGAAGATCGTTGTGAAGGTGAACTCCCTTGAAAGATTATTGGATATAAAGGAGAAGGCTGAAGGGGCCGGTCTGATTACTGTGCTGATTGAAGATAGAGGTTTAACCCAAGTGCCTGTAGGTACGAAAACCTGTGTAGGCATCGGCCCCGACCTCTCTGAAATCATCGATAAGATTACCGGAGAGCTCCCTCTTTTATAGTGTTTATTATGAGTGTCAACGAATTGGATAAATCCATAGGCTTACTTTGCTACTCCACACGATGTGAAGGTATAGGCGGGCGTATAAGAAGTAAATATGAAGACTTCCAAGTGGAAGAGATTATAAACCCTAAATTTGAAGTAAAAGAGAACCCAAACTCTACACACCGGTATCCGATATATATGCTAGAGAAGATCGGTATAGATACCATACACGCATGTAAACTCATCGAGATGAAATTGGGTGGTAAGGTACGATACCTTGGTCTTAAAGATGCAAAAGCATCTACAAAGCAATATGTGAGCCCTACATCGTTGAAGGTGCGTATACTGGATAATTTACAAATCGATAACAAGATCTTGTTAAAATTGATCGGGTACTCATCACGCCCAATCACGAGAAGGGATCTTGTAGGTAATAGATTTAGGATTAAAGTGGTCGGCGTGAATTTTAATCGTGTAGAAGGATGTTTGAATGAAGTGGCATCGAATCTAAGTAGAGGGAAGGTACCGAACTTCTTCGGTTACCAGAGGTTCGGCAGTAAAAGGCCCATCAACCATCTGATAGGGAGGGAGTTGGTGAAGAGGAGGTTTAGAGAAGCGTTGACGATCTTTCTCTCTCACCCATCAGATTATGATAGTGAGGAACGAAGAATATTTCGAGAACTCTGTAAAGAATCAGATTATCGGCGAGCGTTAAGTATGTTAAAACCAGAAAAGCCAGAGTTAGATTTGGAAGTTCTGGTCTTAAGACGATTGGTGAAGGATCCTAATCGTTGTATCGAAGCCCTAAGGGAGTTACCATTGACTCTAAGGCGCCTATTTATAAATGCGTACCAATCTTACATCTGTAATCGAGTTTTAAGCTCTGCTGTAAATGCTGAAATGGACCTGATGAAGGTTGAAGAGGGCGATTATTGCGGAGAATTCGATTTAATACAAGGTAGGTTGATCAAGGTCAGTAGATACTTTACCTCCACCTCTCCTTCCAACCCTATTCATAAAGGTTCGGACATATCGACCATTAGTATCCCCTTGATCCCGATCGTAGGTTACACTTACCGCACCACGAAGAATCGATTCGATGTGTTCATCGATCAAGTATTGGAGGAAGAAGGTGTTAAGGCCCGTGATTTTTATATAAAAGAGTTGCCCGAAGTAAGTGTGGAAGGTGGTTTTCGAGTAGCACCCTTACTCTGTAAGACCTTCGATTGGAACTTTGATCAGAATGGAATCTCTCTTACAATGGACCTCTTCAAGGGCTCCTATGCAACGGTAATCCTTAGGGAGATCATTAAACCTAGAAATCCGGTCGAAGCCGGATTCTAATCGCTCTTTACCTTTTACCTTGTCTATAGAAGTGGTTGGTCTGGTCTCTGTTACTGATAACCTTCAACCCTTAATAGATCTTTGAAGATCTCTTTTCACAGCGGGATGGTTTGGATCTACCATTATGACTTCATACCATTTGTACCTTCCATCACTATAGAGAAAGTACGAATTGATCACCTTAAGATTTGGATACTTCTTCGCGGCCCTTCTTTCAGCTACCTCTTTTGCACTTACATCTGCTTTGATCCTCACTACACCGAGATGCTTCGGTCTTCTACCCGATCTTGGCCTCTCCTTCCTCATCCCTCCTTTAGAGACACATACCCTAACCACCACATATCCCTGCTTCGCCTTGTAGCCGAGCCTTCTGGCCCGATCTATGCGTGTCGGCCTTTCCAATCTTACGATCGTCGGTTCATGCCTCCACTCGATCGCCCTCGTTAAGATATCCCCTTCCTTCTCCTTCCATATGCGCTTCCAACTTTCACTTATATACTTGTACAAAGTTATCAACCTTAACCTTCTTTATAGCGAGCTTTTAAATTTATTGAACATTTTACTCTAAAGTGATGAAAAGCGATGAAGGTAAAAATTATTTTTAGGTTGTAGAAGTTCGAAACCACATTTTATCTTTCTTGCTTCTATATCCTTCAGAAAAAATAGATAAGAAATAAAAAAGAAAGGTTGTAGTTTTCTAGATCTTCTGCGAAGCTACACTTAAGCCTTTTCAGCCTTTTCAGCCTTCACAGTAATCGGTGGCGGGAAGTAATCCTTTAAGTATTCTTCGGGTGGGGGCTTTGTAACTGCTGAGACCACGATCGTCAACACGATAGATACTAGAACTCCGACTCCGAACGGTGGTATCCCATAGATCCTCGTACCCCATAACAGTTGCCAAGTGGCGAATACGATAAGCCCACCGAAGACTCCCGCTAAGACACCCCATTTATTAACCCGCCTCCAATACAATCCGATGAGCATCGGTGCGAAGTATAGAGAGCCGAGTATGCCCCAAGAGTAGGCTGAGAATTCGATGATGATCGGTAATGGATAGAGCGTTATTAAAGTAGCGATTACTACTATAATGACTCCCAAAATTCTTGCTATATTTAGCATCGCCTTCTCAGATAATTTCAAATACTTCTGCGCATCTACGAATATTATCGAATTGCAGATCTGAACTTCGCTATCGACGGTCGACATCGCTGCAGCGAGCAGACCTCCGTATAGTAAACCCGTAATTATTGGAGGCATGTACTTTAGGAAGAGGAGCGGCATGATATGATCTACACTCATCCCTGCAGGCATCGTTGGTATAAGGACTCTACCAGCCAACGCTGTTAAACCCATACATACGTATATAAGGAATAGGATGGGCCAGGCTATTACATACATCTTTAAAGAATAATCGATATTCTTGGCAGCTAGCTGCCTCTGGGTGTATCTGATATGTGCAGCGACACCGGGTGCCCAGTTGAGCCATAAAAATATCAGACCAACGAATGTATATGCACCCATCGCTGAGACGAGCAAACCTTCAGGGGTAGGCGATGCTCCAACGGTGGGAGGTGTGGTTATCTTTGCAGCCATCGCATATAGATTCTCGAGGCCACCCATAACTGAAAGGGCCCATATACCACCACCTATCAAGACGGCCGTAAAGAGAGCGCCTTGGAATATATCTGTATAAGCTACTGCGTAAAGGCCTCCGACGACGGTATAGATCAATACTATAACCATCGAGATAAGGATCCCTTCTTCGATACTTCTATTCAATGCTAAACTCCATGTAATGCCCATTGCTCTAATCTGAACTATCAACGATACCAATAATGCAACGACCGTGAGCAGACCTGCGAAGATCTGGAAGCTACTCGGAAGGCCGAATCTGACCCTAAAGTATTCATGTGGAGATGTTAGCTTTACTCTCCTCAACCTTAAAGCTATGAACATGCCCATGATGCTGCCAGTGGCCCAGATGATCGGTAACCAGAGACCAGACCAACCACTCCTATAAACCAGGCCGGTAAAACCGAATACGGAGACGGCACTGAGGTACGTTGCAAAGTATGTGAATGTCAGTGGTATGATCCCCATTCTATGTCCATATATTAAGTAATCTTTTACAGATTTGACGTACTTTGCTGCATATAGACCGATGATGAGCACAGCCAACATATATGCTATAATTACGGTTAGAACCTCGATCTGCATATCTACTCACCCTCGAGACTCGACCCATGCTTCTTCTTGAGCCAATAGTATATAGGTATCATGGCGAAGCTCGCTATAAAGAAGATTATTAGGAGTCCGATGAAATCTGCCATAATTTATCCCATTTTTGATTTAAGAGAACCCTCTAATAAACTTTTTTTTAAAAAAGACCGAATTAAAAGAATTTATTCTCAATATGAATGATATTCTTTCAAATTATGCATAATTTAATCTTAAATGCTCCTGTATCTTATTTGAAGATAGGAAATCGTTCTGCTCTCTTTTATCATTCACGCCTATTTTTATAGAAGGATGCTCTTTAAGTAAGGTGATGATCGTAGGGATCATCGGCAAACCCAATACGGGCAAGTCCACTTTCTTCAATGCAGCTACGTTACTCAACGTACCCGTAGCCAATTACCCATTTACGACGATCAAACCTAACGTGGGTATAGCATACCTTCGAATCGAGTGTATATGCAAAAAGCTCGGTGTTACCGATAATCCCGTAAACTCTCTATGCGTAGATGGTGTGAGGCTTATACCTGTAAAGCTGGTCGATGTAGCGGGGCTCGTACCAGGTGCATCAAGAGGAAGGGGGTTAGGGAATAAGTTTTTGGATGATTTAAGGCAGGCCGATGCGTTGATCCACGTAGTAGATGCCTCTGGTGCCACCGATGAAGAAGGCAGATTATGTGAACCCGGCTCGCATGACCCAATCCTCGATGTGGAGTTTGTAGAGAGAGAATTCGATACGTGGGTGATGGATAAGCTAAAGGCCGATTGGCCGAGGATCGCGCGCACCGTAGAAGCGGGGGATGGGAAGTTAAGTGTAATGTTGGCTGAAAAGTTAAGTGGCTTCTCCATCAAGGAATCTCAGATCATCGATGCCCTTAATATAACAGGGTTGAATTCGGATAAACCTACTTTATGGAGTGATGAAGATCTTTACCACTTCTGTAGAACTTTAAGGGAACGTTCAAAACCGGCATTGATCGCTGCAAATAAGGCTGATATATCAATTTCGGCTCAAAATATTCGGCGCATGAAAAATCTGGGTAGATTGGTAATACCTTGTGCTTCAGAAGCCGAGCTTCTATTAAGGAGGGCTGCTGAGAAAAGGTTGATCAAGTACATTCCGGGTGATTCTGATTTCGAAATCCTCGAGCCTACAAAGTTAACCCCTGAACAGAGGAGGGCCCTTGACCTAGTGAGGAGTAAAGTATTAAAGGTTTGGGGGAATACGGGTGTGCAACAGTGTATAAATGCTGCCTACTTTGAACTGTTACAAAGTATAGTCGTGTATCCTGTTGAGGATGAGAATAAACTTTCTGATAAAAAAGGTAACGTGTTACCAGATGCGTATGTGGTACGTAAAGGTTCTACGGCAAGAGATCTCGCATACATGATTCATACCGAATTGGGAGATACATTTCTTTACGCGATCGATGTGAAGAGAGGGGTTAGAGTAGGTGCTAATTACGAGTTGAAGGATAATGATGTGATCAAGATCGTTGCAGCCGGGCGTAAAGGTTAGCTGGATACCGATTCGACCGATGGTACTTTAATCATCGGTGTTGGTTTTTGGACCATCTTCATCTTCCTTATCCCTACATGTCTAAGTTGACAGATCTTCTTCGCTTCATTATAAATATCTGATGCGATCTTTCCTAAGACCGCTTCTTGGGCGAATTGGTCATAATTGAGCTTCTCACTCTTTTCTTTCAATATGTTATGGGCGATCATACGTAGCGCATGCTTTCTGGACGAGTTTATGCGACTCTGTGTGAAGAATACTGTATAGACTCTTATCTTCACACCATCCTTTGTTGTATAATCGTTGATGAAGTTTACCATCGAAGATCCCCTCCGTATTAAGCTTCTCAAATAATCCCTAGAATATTCATAACTCTTAAAGATGGTTTTGGCCCTATCACCATCTATATGCTCGATTTGAAAGTACAGCTTTATCGTATACTGTTGAGGATCTTGTCTGACGATATCGTAGAGTGTAGTTTCTACACACCTACCTATCGCCTTTTCAGGGCTGGTGATAGGTATAGAGGCGATGACGGTGCTACCGAATGAAGGTGGTGCCTCTACGATCACCCATGCCTTCTCCTTCCACTTATCCTTTAACTTTCCAGCCTTCTTACGCTTCGACATTCTCTAACACACCTAGGCAGTACAGATTGATAACTATTCGCTACCTCTAATATTAATGCTTTTTTGATCGATGATGATCGGAGAAAGGCTCAATTAGGTAGATAGGCTCGAATAGAAATGATGTTCATTATGCTCTAATAATCTTGATGAAGAGTGTTTTACAATCTAATCCATAAAGTCTTAATAAAGTCTTAATATTCTTCAATTCCCAATAGAATTGTGGTGGTTTTCCAATGCATGAAGAGCTAAAAGAACCAAAATATTTTATAAAGGTCTTTGAGAGAGAGAATGCCCTTAAAGTATCGAAAGAGCTTCAGGAGAGTTTTAAAGGTATATTAAGTAAAAGGATGATCGCGAGAATGAAACGTGAAGTGATCGATTGTCCGGTTTTAAATAAAGAGAGACCATTCCTCGAATGTTTCGTTTGTAATAATTTCATTAGGAGGGTTAAAGGAGAGGTTCAGTGCGCTGGTCTACCTCTTGAAGAATAACTTTACAACTCACCTATCCCTCACTAAACGATAATCTGGAAGTTATCGATTTAATTCTTTTAAATCAACTTCATTCGGCACTCTTAAGTACCTTATTACCTCTTATATTATTTATCTGCGCTTACCCATTAAAGATGGTGGTGTATATTTATTGAAGGTCGAAATTATCGGTGTAAAAGGTATACCGGAAGTCCATCAGGGTAGCGAATTGGCCAAATTGATCATCGACTCGATTGAGAGGATGGGCATGAAACTTCAAGATGGAGATATAATCGTAGTTACACAAAAGATCGTTTCTAAGGCGGAGGGCAGATTGATAAGGATTGATGATATTACCCCCTCAAAGTTTGCCATTCGTATAGGCAAGTTACTTAAGAAGGATCCACGTTTGGTAGAAGTAATTCTTAACGAATCGAAGAGGATAGTGAAGATGGCACGTGGTGTTATTATCGTGGAGACAAAGCATGGTTTTGTATGTGCCAATGGAGGTGTTGATCAGTCGAATATTCCTAAGGGATTCGTTTCATTACTACCGGTAAATCCAGACCGTTCTGCAAAACGTATTCGTGATACTATCAAACGATTATTAGGTGTCGATGTAGCTGTGATAATCTCCGATACCTTTGGAAGGCCGTGGAGAGAGGGGCATGTGGATGTTGCGATCGGTGTGGCCGGATTAAAACCATTTATAGATTATCGTGGTCAAAAGGATACTTTTGGTTACGAGTTAAGGGTTACGATGATGGCCATTGCAGATGAACTTGCCTCTGCTGCAGAGTTGGTGATGGGTAAATTGAATAATGTACCAGTAGCTATCATTCGAGGCTATCCATACCCCAAGGGTGAAGGCTCTGCACGTGAACTTGTGAGGCGTGCATCTAAAGACCTCTTCCGTTAATGGTGATCGATGAATGATTACTGCGATATCTGGTGGTACCGGTTCGGTAAAGTTACTTAGAGGTTTGTACAGGCTTATTGAGGATGTGGTTGTAATCGTAAATGTAGGTGATAATATGTGGTTCGAGGGGCTTTATATATGCCCAGATATCGATACGGTAATGTATGCATTGGCTGGAATATTAGATGAGAAGAGAGGTTGGGGTATACATAATGATACTTTTCACTTTATGGAGCAGATTGCAAAGTATGGTTATGATACATGGTTCAACATAGGTGATAAGGATCTTGCCACACATGTGGTAAGAACATCTATGCTTAAGTCTGGTATTCCTCTATCAACGGTTACAGAAAGACTTCGTTCAAAACTCGGTGTGAAGTGGAGGATCTTACCCGCTTCTGACCATCATATAGAGACGAGAATATTAACTCGAGGAGGAGAGGATTTGCATTTACAGGAGTTCTGGGTAAAGAGAAAGGCTATAGATGAGGTGAAAGGGGTGATTTACCGTGGTATTGAGAATGCAAAGCCTGCCCACGGTGTTGTTGAATCTATTATAAACTCTACAGGGATCATCATCTGCCCTGCCAATCCTATAACAAGTATTGGCCCCACTTTAGCGATCCTGCCTATTAAAGAAGCATTGAAGAAGACCAACGCTAAGGTAGTAGGTATAAGCCCAATATTGGGTTCTGCACCATTTAGCGGACCTGCTGGTAAGTTGATGGATGGTTTGGACTTAAAGGTCTCACCACTTACGGTAGCAAAGTTATATTCAGAATTTCTTGATGTATTCTTTATCGATAAGATCGATACAAATTTAAAGGATGAGATCGAAAGGTTGGGTATTAAACCTCTTGTTACCGATATAATGATGAAGAGCGTCGAAGATGAGAAGAGGCTGGCATCCGAAGTCCTTGAATGCTTGAAGGGGTAGTGAATGGAGGTCACTGCGATCATTCCGGTTAAGAGTTTAATCAATGCAAAGAGGAGGCTCTCTTCGATCCTCAACTTTGAAGAGAGGTGCGAACTTACCCTCTGTATGTTAAATGATGTATTAAAAGCGATTAAGGATTCAAACTCTATAAAAAGAGTAATCGTAGTAAGCCCCGATCAGAGAGTATTGAATCTTTCGATGAAGTTTGGAGTGAGTATATTAAAAGAAGAGCGGGACGAGGGGGTGAATGCCGCTGTTAATAAAGCGGTTCAGCTCTGCCTTAAAGATGGTATCGATTCGATCATCATATTTCCATCCGATATACCACTCTTATCACCCATCGATATCGATAATATCGTGAAGATGGCAGATGGTCCTCGAGTAATGGTCATTACGCCAGCGTTAAGATTGAATGGAACGAATGCCCTTTTTCTAAACCCTCCCGATTTGATTCGAACATTTTACGATGAAGACAGCTTCCATAACCATTTAAGACTCAGCCTTAGTATAGGTGCAAAGACGAAGATCTACCTTTCAAAGCGTGTGATGCTGGACATAGATTCATTAGAGGATATTAGCATCTATCTATCAAATCCATCAAAGACTGCTACTTATTCATTCCTCAAAAAGGTCAAGGAGAGAATCCTTAAGATTCGAGCACTAACATAGTATTCCCAATCTTTTCGCAATTACCACATTTGATCGTACAGAGTTCAGATTTCAGATTTCAGAGTTCAGAATTCAAGGTGAATTTCATCCGAATTTTATCTAACGTATAACGTAAATCCTAAAGGTAACTCCATTTGTTAGTGTCAGATTTTTAAGGAAAAAATAATTTTTTTCTTGCAGATCTGACACTAAATGATAATGATATCGCTAGTCATCGATTAAAGGAGCAGCAGATTTAATTTAAATCTCTATCATAAAGTGAATGTATTTAAATTGATGAATATGTGAGGATATTTATTAATGATCTCTTACCATATGCTCAAGGAATAAATATTTTTACATCTTTTGAGATATATAATAGGTGGAATCGAGTTTGAGTAAAGAATTTATAAGGTTTAAATGGCTAAGTGCGAAACCGATCGGCTCGACCACGGTCACCTTTCAGTTGGAGGACGGTGCTATCGTAGAAGTAAAGATCGATATAGGTAGAGCGGGTGTTGCATTGGACTTTAAGAATCCAGACGGTACTCCTCACTACAATATCGCTTTACAACAGAGCGTAACCGTTATACCGCCCGAAAGGATCTACTTATTACCAAGGGATCAGATCGCTGTAGCCCCGTCTCAAAAGGGTAGCTCGACCGAAGTCTACAAATAGTAATACCTTTTTAAAATTTGTAAATCGATACCTCTAACCCCTAGGATAAATTCTTATCGTGCATCTATCGTAACTATGGTTGTGTATAGGTATCGCTGCCCTTCATGCAGAGGCCAGACCGATATTCAGAGGCTTTACGACGGTAGGTATATCATTCGGTGCAGTAGATGTGCGATATGCCACGTGATTAAGGGAGGAGATACTCTGGATAGGGTTTACCTAAGCTTTCTTGAAGAGTTTGATCGAGGGGTCGTGAAGAAGAATGTAGATATGGAGAAGATGCTAGAGATGGAGGGCTTGATTCGTTCTAAGGGTGAAATCGAGCGTATGGTGAATTCTTTCGGCCTCACTCTCAATGAACTGCCCGAACCCGTAAGGAAGGCTCTGTTGAGCAGGAGCGATTACGTAGTCACCTATAGACTCTTTGAGGAAGAAGAACCGAAGTATGGCTGTAAGGTCGATGAGTTAAATATAAACAAAAAACTCATCGAAGTACTTAAAGATAGTGGGATAGAGCGTGTCTACCATTTTCAAGAAGAAGCCATCGACCTTATACTGAATGGTGAAGATATCGTCATTGTAGCGCCTACGGGGAGTGGGAAGACCGAGGCCTTCGCGATCCCTATCATCCATAAAATTTCAGAGCATATCGATCGATATTATTCATCATACCGTGGGGTTTCTGCCCTATTCATCTATCCAACGAAAGCTTTGGCGCGGGACCAATTGCCGAAACTCGAAAGGCTCGGTGATGCCGTAGGTGTAAGGGTGAAGATCTTTGATGGTGATACTCCAAGAGATGAGCGGCAACGTATTATCAAAGACCCTCCTGAGATCATTTTAACGAATTTCGATACACTCCATTTACATCTGATGCACCGCACACCATTTTCGAGGATCATTCATACCGTTAAGTATATCGTAGTCGATGAAGTTCACGTATATACGGGGATCTTCGGTGCAAACGTTCACTATATTATGAAGAGGCTCAGGAGGATTACAGGTAGGTTTCAGATCATCGCCGCTTCCGCAACGATAAGTAACCCGAAGGAGTTTTGTGAAGCCCTCTTCGATGTCGAATTCAAAGTGGTAAGTGGTGAAAAGGGTAAGCATGGTAGGATACACTTCGTAATGCTATTTCCTACACTTCGAACTCACCGTTCACTCGTAATCGACCTGTTAAAGCAACTCAACTCTTACGGTTATCAAACACTCATCTTCTCCAACTCGCACCTTGGGGCTGAGTTGACCGCCTTCTATGCGAGGAGAAATGGTATAGCAATTGGTGTTCATAGGGCTGGTCTATTACCGAGCCATAGGAAAAAGGTCGAAGATCTCTTCAAGCGGGCCCTCTTAAAGGCCCTTTCTTCTACACCCACTTTAGAATTGGGCATAGATATCGGGATCGTAGATTCTGTGATATCCGAGTTGGTCAATGTAACACGCTTGATCCAAAGGACTGGTAGAGTGGGGAGAAGGGGTCAGGAGAGTATAGCTTTCCTCGTATTGAGAGAGAACGACCCTATCAGCCAATACTATAGAATGAACCCTCAGGATTACTTTGAAGATATCGAGCTCGGTTACATCGATCCAAAGAATCCGACCGTTGCCGAACTTCAGATCCTCGCCTCTTCCTTCGACAGACCGATCTTAAAGGGAGAGTTCCCCTCATACAGACTGATTTTAAATAATCTGTTATCGAAAGGCTTACTTGTAGAGAGTGATGGTAGATTAAAGCCGAATTATCCTCAGGCGAGAAAGATCCTTCAAAAGTATGATATACGTGGATGTGGCGAAACCGTTTCGATCGTATATGGAAGGAAGAAGGTCGGTGAGCGAAATATGCCAATGGCCATCGAAGAGCTTCATCCAGAGGCGATATACTTTCTTGAAGGTGAGCGGTATAGATCGATCAGCTTTAAATTCGATGGAAGGGTTGGCGAAGCGGTCGTAGAGAAGGTCCCTCCCAATTATCCTTACTATACAAAAGCTCTGTTGGAAGAATGGCCTAACGTACAGAAGATTATAGAGAGAAAGAAGGTCTTAAATGTAGATGTTGTGTACTGCGAACTTTCAATTCTCAAGAGGGTCGTAGGGTATGTAAATCATGAGATAGGTTCTGATGCTTTAAAGGGTATAAAGATCTTTCTTAAAGATCCTATTGAATACTCATTCAATACGAAGGGTATCGTGTTTAAAGCACCCATACCAAAGGATAAGTTGAGTAAAATACCTAAGGAGAAGTGGGATGAGGTGATTGCGAGTGGCTTTCATGCGACCGAGCATGTAATTATTGAAGGTAGTGATATGATTACGGGAGGTGCTGGGAGGGATATGGGCGGTATCTCGCTCGGTACATCGGGATTAATATTTATCTACGATGGTTCAGTAGGTGGCAACGGTGCAACGAGAGCCCTTTATGAACGATTGATTCCTATCTTGAATAGGGGTTATAAAATCTTGACAGAGTGTAACTGCACATCGGAGAGTGGGTGTCCAAGATGCACGTATTCATACCGTTGTGGTAACAATAATGAGTACCTTAACAAATATGCGGGAATAGAGATATTTCAAAGGATTTTGAATGGAGAGCGAACGACTCTAGACGATATCGATGCGATTCTTAAGGTTGAGCATAGGCCCATGGTCTAGAATGGTATAGAATGGTATAGATTGGTAGAGATCCGATTTAACATCTAAAACCTTCACTCTCCCCATGACCTTCCTTACTATCTTACTAATTCTTGCTTATTCATCTCTTATCGCAATACATAACCCCCTTCCTTACACTTTTTGATGATAGATAGATATTCAAACCCTTGTACAAAATTAACAACAACTTTATTAAATCCTAAGGTTAATGGAAGATTGTGCCCGAGGCTTTTATATTAATAAATTGTGAATTGGGCTTAGAAAAAGAAGTTTTACACCTATTGAAAGGTATAAAGGGTGTTGAAGAAGCGCACATCGTTTACGGCGTTTATGATATAATCGCTAAAGCGAAGACCGAAGAGCTGGAGGAGTTAAAGAATGTTGTAATCAATAGGATTAGAAAGATGCATGGAATACGCTCCACATCGACATTGATCGTCGTAGAGAAAGGATGATCTTATTGTTTTAGGAGTATAAGTAGCAGGCTACGTAGTGTGAAGGCTTAAACTCTATAAGAGGGGGTTCGACTAGGCTACATTTCTCCATGGTGTATGGGCACCTTGGATGTAATCTACACCCTTTAGGGATTTCTAAAGGATTTGGAATATCACCCATTATTCGTACCTTTCTCTCTCTGAACCTATTGGTAGGGTCTGGCTCTATAATTGCATCGATCAAGGCCTGAGTGTATGGATGTAATGGATCGGATAGAACGATTTCGCAAGGGCCCATTTCAACGATCTTGCCAAGGTACATAATCGCAATTTTATCCCCTACATACCTTGCAGTCGAAAGATCGTGGGTTATATAAAGGTAGGTTATATCATACTTATCTCTGAGCGCGATCATCAAGTCTAGGATTTCAGCCCTGATCGAAAGATCGAGCATCGATACAGGCTCATCGGCTACTATCAACTTTGGCCTTAAGATCAAGGCTCTAGCTATGGCCAACCTCTGCCTTTGACCACCTGAGAGCATGTGTGGATACTTGCGCTCAAAATTTTCGATCGGAAGTAACTTCACTTCCTCCATCGCCTTATAAACCCTCTCCTTCCTTTCACCACCTGTCCCTTCAACGTTATGCACCATCAATGGCTCCAACAGACAGTCAAATACTGTTAACCTTGGGTTTAAAGAGGCGTAGGGGTCTTGAAAGACGATCTGTGCCAATCTTCTGAACCTTTTTAACTCTCTACCTTTCAACTTATTTACATTCATACCATCGAAGATGATACTCCCTTCATCAGGCTCTATAGATCTGAGGATCAACCTTGCAGTAGTCGTTTTACCACAACCCGACTCCCCTGCCAATACGAATACTTCTTTAACCTTTATATCGAAGTCGATTTTATCGACAGCCCTTATATAACGTGCTGGCCGCCTCATTATGAAATCCATGAAACTTCTTCTTACTCGAAACCACTTTCTTAAGCCCTTTACCGATAGTAACACACCATCCGTATTCGTAAAGCCGTTCAATGAGTTTGACCACCTTCGTACAACCAGCAAGATACCATCGTACCATCTCCCAGATCGATGCTAGGGGGCTCTCTTTCTCTACATATCTGCAAGGCATGAACACATCGGGGATGAAATCTGCAGCCCGATGGTGGATCGATCAGATCTGGTGGTGAACCGGGTATGAATGTTAACTTCTTCTTACCCCCTCTCAGCCTTGGTATGGCGGATAGAAGGCTTTGGGTGTAAGGATGTTTTGGATCACTATACAATCGTTCAGAAGTACCCGATTCTACCAACTTACCCGCGTACATTATGGCTACTTTATCGGCTATTTCTGAAATCATACTCAAATCGTGTGTCATAAGTATGAACGATACCTTCGACTCCCATTTCAACCTCTTCATCAGGTTGATGATCTGTGCTTGTACTATCAGATCTAGAGCCGTGGTCGGTTCATCGGCCACCACTATCTTAGGTTTGAGTACTAACGCCATGGCTATTACAACTCTCTGTTTCATACCCCCACTCAGCTCATGAGGGTATCGATCGATCAAACTCGGACTCAATCTGACCTCTTTTAAAGCATCCTTAACGAAATTTAGAGCTTCACTCTTTGAGAATCCATAATGATAGATAAGTGGCTCAGCCAACTGGTAGCCTATAGGATAAACAGGGTTAAGTGCATTCATCGCACCTTGAAATATCATCGAGATCTTCTTCCATCTTACTCTACTTCGAAAGGTCTTCTCATCCATCGCCAACAGATCTTCACCATCAAGGATCATCGAGCCTTTCACAATTCTTCCGGGTGGTGGTACGAGCCTTAACAAAGATAGGCCGAGTGTACTTTTACCGCAGCCTGACTCTCCCGCTATTCCCCATGATTCGTCTCTAAGGTTAAATGATACGTTATCGACGGCCTTTACAATACCTCTTCTTGTAAAAAAGTAAGTTGTAAGGCCTTCAACCCTTAGATCTACCATTTATGCCTTCCTCATCTTCGGATTCAACACGGCATCCATCGCTATACCGATGAATACAAATGCCAATCCCGTTATGGCGATCATCAATCCAGGGGGTATGATCCACCACCATATCCCTCGTGCAGCAGCACCGTAGAGTTGGGCATCGTGAAGCAGTTGGCCCCATGTCGGTAGAGTGGGATCTCCTAAACCCAAGAAGCTGAGCCCCGCTTCCGCTAAGATAGCTGATGGGACGGATAGTGCTATACTTGCGAGTGCGAATGGAGTGATCTGAGGCATTATATGTCTAAACATCACCCTCCATCTAGAAGCACCCATCAACTCGACCGCCTCAACATAGGCCAACGTTTTGAGTTGTAAAGCTATACTTCTAGCTACCTTCGCTATACCTACCCATCCGAATATAGTTAGATAAAGTACTACGAGCAGTATATTCTTACCGAATGATACTGCCAGGATGATCAAGAATGGCAATGCGGGCAACGAGTAGATAACATCGTTGATCCTCATCATCAATTCATCTACCCTTCTGCCATAGTATCCACTAACGACACCATAAACGATCCCTACGAATACGGCCAGAATCGCTACCGATAAACCTATAAAGAGGGCGACCGGTGTGCCCCACAGTATCCCTATGATGAGATCTCTTCTCAATTCATCTGTACCAAGGAGGCCGAATACCTTCCCTCCCAATATCAACTCACTCGATATTACTTGATCGTCTTGATCGAACGTGTAAAAAGTCACATTGAATACGTAAGTCCCCTTTAGAACTCTGGATTTTAAATCGAGTCTGAATGGCTTCTCCGAGAAGATTACGTTTTGAGGTGCCAAATCTATGATCGCAGATGTACCGATCTGCTCACTTAAATAATGGGCTACATTACTCTTTATAGCCCGATCGGTCGAATAGATCGACCCGTTAAATGTGTAAGTATCTAAGCCATAGGGTTTTGGTGGAAGGCTGGTTCTTATCAATAGTATTCGATCGCCATCCGGTCTACTTACAGAGACTTCGAGTAAGGGAGGTATGCTTTTATACTTCACGAAGTAGTTGAAGATAAAATCGTCTGGAAAGTCATCATAATGAAATTGAACGGTATAGATGTGGTTGAAGGTTTGAATTGCTCCGATGCTACCCTTTTTTACAAATGGTCTATCGAGGATCAAATGCTCGGGAAGTTTGCTGATCGTAAAATGATTTATCCACGCTGGTAGAGCGACTTTGGGGTAGCGTGTCCAGTATGAAGGATTATGCCATTGTTTAAATGTATCGATCGGTATGAGGATCATGGCCAGAATCGATGTGACGATCAGAATGGTTAAGAGGAAGAGGCCGACTAGGCCCAATCTATAACGTTTGTATTCATCCCAAAATGATCTGAGTGATGATAATAGGTTCATATGCATCTATCCGACCTTCACTCGAGGGTCGAATACGCTGTAGAGAATATCTGCAATAAATATACTGATCAAGAATACGACGGTCGTTATGTATGTAAGGCCTATAATGACGGGCAGATCCAATGCACTTACCGCATTCCAGTAAAGCCTCCCGATACCGGGCCAATCGAATACTGCTTCAGTAATGATCGCCCCACCTAAAGATCCCGAGAGGCTCAACGCGATCATCGTGATCATCGGTGGAGCTGCACTCCTCAACGCATGGCCGTAAAGTATCTTCCTTTCCGGGGTACCCTTCGCCATAGCGACTGTAATGTAATCCTCTTGTAGTATCCCGATCATAAGGTTTCTAACTACGTAAGTCCAGCTTCCAAATCCTATAACTACTAACGTGAGTAGAGGGAGTATCATATGGTAGAGGAGGGCTAGAGGGTAGTTCGGATCAGTTGGAGGGATTAAAGGCGTGGCTCTGGCCGGGAAGATTCTAAAGTTGTAAGCGAATAAGATGATCATGATCATACCGACCCACCACAATGGAAAGCTGGTACTAACGACCGCGAATGTCGATGTAAATTTATCTATGAGCAAACCCGATCTACGGGCTACAGCGACACCCAATAGGATACCGATGATCGAGTTCAATACTGTAGCGGTGGTGAATAGCAGTATAGTTTTGGGTAGGGCTTCTAAAATGATCTCCTTCACACTCTCAGATCCGCTGAAACTTCTTAGGTAGTACGATTGGCCAAGGTCTAAGGAGATGAGCCTCCAAATAACTGTCCATAGCCTCCTTGGCGAATACCAGGGTTCATTTAGACCGAGGCTCTCGATAGCATTCTTCACCTGCAATTGTATATAATTCTCCAACTCTTTCGGATCTCTAAAACGGGCGATCACCTCTTTACTTTGTAAGATTGATGCTTTAACCTCGATCTCCACGGACCTTTTCAAAATTGTATCCATCGCCGGACCTACTATGGCGATGGTTATGAAGATTGTAACGAATAATACCAATACCATATTTAAGGTTCTGGATATTAAGAATCTGCCTAAACTCATACTATATCATGAAGGATTAAATTTTGGATCTGTAGAGCTTTCTCCTCATCAATAGTGTAATCGAGACCACAAGTACCATCGAGATGACTATACTTATAATAACTTCAGGCCCTACAACGGGGGGAGCTGGGGTCGGTGTTGGTGATGGTGATGGTGATGGTGATGGTGATGGTATGGGTATGGGTGTGGGGGTTGGTGATGGTGTTGGTGACGGTTTGGGCGCTTCGCCCACGATGAAGCTCGTCTCATAGATATCTGGCTTGATCGCTTTTTTACTGATCGCGAATAGCCTTAGTGTGTAAGAGCCTACCTTCAACTTCGATGTAAGCTCCTTCGGAAGGTCTATCGTGAAGGTGCCTATCGGCTCCGAAGGCTTTGCATTACCCTTTTCAACGGTCTTACCTTCAGGGTCGATGATTCTATAATTCACTTCTGCATCGTGGCTCGGCTCTCCTCCCACATCGATCGATACTCTTATCGTAGTTGGCTTATCGGTCGTTATCACCGTCGGTACTTCAACTTTCTTAACCTTCGCGACCTTCAGAATCTGGAAGTGCTTCCATGTACCGAGCTCGAACGGGTACGTTGGATCCTTAAAGACCTTCACAACTATAGTCCTCGCATCGGGGTTGTAGCTATCCAGATAGTATGGTCCATTACTTATTACCGCATGGCCGTACCGATCGATCCAACTTATCGCTGCTTCATACCTTCGCCTTGCCTCACTTAAAGATACATGATTCTTCAAAGGCTCGGGTATCAACCCTTCATTGTTGAATTCGATGAGCTTCTTCTTGATCATCTCCGCATTACTCTTAATCAATTGGCAGAGCCACGGTACATTCGCTGCCTTACTCGCGGAACGTGAAAAAGCGGCTTCTTTACTCAACACGACCTTCTCCATCGCAGCCATCAACTCCCATGGTGTAGATGACCATACCGATGCGTAATCGGCGATGTAATTATCATCAAAGTGCCAGTAATCGACATAAACCTCTACCGTATCTTTATCGATGAAGCGTATCCCTTTATTGGTCTTAACGATAGGTTCAGCCTGTGATGTATATTCAGGATCGAATGTAGGGTCATCATCCCTCTCCTTCGTCCCCCATTCGAAGAAGAAGTAGATCGAGTAGAGAAGATCACTCATCGCCATGGGTTGGCCATGGTGCCAATTACTATACTTGAGTTTGAAGGTGACCTTGCTAGTAGCGGTAACACCATCACCAACACTCTTCCACTTATCAGCATAGGGATCCCACACAATGGCATCACTGGGGACTTTGAGCCTGCCCTTAGGACCGGCAGTTTCGACCTTCCATTCAGCCCTAACGGGTATTACATCGCCCGTGTGGGGGTTGGTCCACGTTGCAGGGTCGTAAACTCCATACCAGATTCGTGTAGCGTACCAATCGGTCATACCTCTGACCGGATTCCAAGAATTCTGATAGATCTGCTTCATCCCCACCTTCAAACTCTTACCAACGGCTTCACCTATCCTCATATTTACTAAGGACCATCTATTTGTAATCCCGGCACCGAAATCGTTGACAACACCGATGACCCCTTTACTAATTATATATGGGTCGATACTTGATGCGATGAAGATCCTTACAGATTCATCAATACCTAGAGCTACAGCCCTTCTGATCAGCGAATCCCTCTCATCCTTAGATGAGAAGTTCCCCGTAGTTATCCTCTTTGTAATCGAATCCAATTCATCGTGCTTATAATTCCAATAGGTCGGCTCACCGTAGCCGGGCATATAGCCGAACCATGGCGAGTAGAATTGAGATACTACAACACTATCGTACTTGACGAAGGCTGAACGGCCCCAACCTTCTGTGTAGAGGTGCCACTCCGCATCTTTAGGGTCGGAACCATAGATTATACTGGTGGCTTTCGCTAGATCTCCGAAGATTTTATCGATGGTGAAGCCCATCTTTTCGAGCTCAGAAACCAGTACTTCACCTATGCTCTTCCTCCTCGGATCGTCACTTCTTATGAAGAACTTTAGTGTAATAGGTTTACCATCGTAGAACCATTTACCATCGACCTTCTTCGCTCCCGCCTTGAGTAAGGCATCGGTGATAAGTTTACTCGCCAACTCAGGGTTATATCTGATATTTAATGTTTCGAGTAAATCTACAACTACGAGATAATCGGGGTCATAAGGTCCGTAACACGCTACCATAATATCGCCATACCCTCTTAAAATTTCATTCACAATATACTCTCTATTTATCAGATAGTTTATTGCATACCTAACTTCCTTTATTGAGAATGGGTTTAATTCGCCCTTGACTGGTGCAGGGTTCAGTAGAAGGCTGAGGATCCCTCCCGGTGCTTCATACACAAATACATTCGGGTCGGTCTTCAACTGCTCCGCAATGCCCAATGGTATACGCCAGAAGTATGTATGAAGATTCCCCGCCTGAACCTCTCTAACCGCTACCTGCTCATCCAGATAATGGATGAAGATGATTTCATCCAGATACGCCCCTCTTCGCTCCTCTGCCAAACTAAGCCCTATCGGGCCACTTATTACACTCAATATGATGATCGATATGAGTATGATAATGTTAAAAGACTTTATCTTCAATACCATTCAATATCTGATTATATTTTGGTGGTATTTATGCATAAAGTTTGTAAGTATTCGAAGTTTTCACATACATAAAGATAGATGATAGACCATCTAACCTATTATGCCGTAAAAGTTTGCACAAAGACTCTATTACCAAGAACCTATGCAGAGTTCTCGAAGGATTAAGAGAGGGCCGTCGATACCCTTATTATCAACTATCGAGTATGCAAGGATGTGGATTCCAGACTGCTCTTTAAATTGGCCTTCTTACTCCTAAATATACTTATCACACCTAGCTACTTTATGATAGCTAAGGTCGATGCGAGTATAATAAATCCGATCTTAAAGATAGATCCAAACCTCATGGTTGAACCGAGCCCACCCATTTCACCTAATGTGAAGATCAGATCGAGCATCTTCACAAATATCAACTTCAGTGCTTCGCCAACGATGAAAAGGATCGTGGTATTTGCAAGTGGTGATATCAATAACCTTAAGAATTGTATGCACATCACGTATACGCTGGGTTATAAACATGGATACTTGGTATTCGGATCGATAGAGAGTTCATCGATTCACACGTTATCCACGATACCAAATGTTCGGTATATAATGCCCGATATGATGATCGATTATAATGAAACGATGAAGATTCAAGATCGCAAGATTCCTGAAACCGATATGTTCAGGGTTGGAGAGATCGTTGGTGCAAAGAAGATTCACGAGAGGTACAAGATCGATGGTAGAGGTGTAGTTATAGGTATAGCCGATACGGGTGTCGACTTCGGTGCACCCGATCTTACAGTTGCAGTTGCTCGAGACTCTAAAGGTTTACCTATGCAGATCGATCCAGACGGTCAAGGTATCGTATTGACGAATGTGACATTCATAGCAAAGATCGATTCGGCAGGGAGGATACATAGCTGGGAAGGGCCTCTGCCCAAAGGTATAAGCTCGAACGTATACGTGAATGAAAAAGGTGTATTCCTCAATCTATCAAGGTTACGGTTCCGAGTTTATAATCCATGGTACCCCTTCTGGGGCAGACCGACACTTTTAGTCTATTCGAATCTGGACTTCAAGATCGGTGAAAACTCAACCCATTACATCGTATCTAAGAGTGGAATCTATCACTTCGGTGTACAGATCAATCCTCTGGAAGGGTCCTTCTATCCCGCATTGGTGGTGGATTCAAGAGTCCCTGGTCTCTACGATACAGTCTATTTAGATATTTCATCGGCCTACGCTGACTTTTTACTTACCCTTTCGTACCAAGGTTTGCTACCATCTGAAATAAAGATCCCGCCGATCGATGCCAGCTTTTATGATGAAATGCCTCATAGAGTAGGCGATGGTAGCGAGGTATTGGCGAGAGACTTTAATGGGGATGGTGTAGCGGATATCAGTGCTGGGCTCCTCGGTGCGAGGGTCTTAGATATATGGGGTGTTACTGGAATGGGAGTCTCGAAGCAGCATTGGGATTTACCATTCGGATTCTGGGGTGCTGTGAATGGGACCCTTCTACCAGGTCTGGACAGAAATGGTAACTTCTACGGAGTCATGCATGACTTCAACTCACACGGGACTGCGGCTGCGTTGAGTGCTGTGAGCAGGGGTAGGGTAGGTTACGATTTGTACAAAAATAAAACGGAGTATCGATTGAAGGGCATAGCACCGGGCGCTTCTATAATGGCGATAAAGGTCCTATGGTGGTCCGATGTCCTCTACGGATGGATGTGGGCGAGTGGTTTCGATTTTGATAACCAGAAGAATACTTGGGTATACTCGGGTGAGCGCCGTGCAGATATTATTAGCAATAGTTGGAGCGTGAGGAGTCTAACGTACCTCCGTTCCGCATTTGGACTCGATATACTTAGCATCCTCCAGAATGTTTTATCCATACCCAATCATCTAGATCCGAAATTTCCCGGAGTTATATTCATCAATTCTGCCGGCAACTCTGGTTACGGTTACGGTTCTGTAGGATCGCCAGCATCCGCATCTTTTAGCCTTTCCGTAGGAGCATCTACCAGTTATCATCTATACAATTATATCTTCCCCCTCTACCTTCAAAGGATCGAGCCGAGGTTCGGGGGTGTTACAAATTATGCTGATGATATCGTCGACTTTTCTAGCCGTGGCCCAACTCATTTGGGAGAGGTCAAACCAGACCTTCTCAACGTAGGTACATATACCTTCATACCTTTGCCTCCAGCCTTTGGTTTTGGTGATGGTAAGAAGGCCTTCGGATTATTCGGAGGGACGAGTCTATCTGCCCCACTCACAGCGGCCGTCGCTGCACTCGTAATTCAGGCTTTGAAAGATTCTGGCAAAGATCCAGACCCATTCTTAGTCAAGAATATACTGATGAGCACAGCCAAGGATATCTACAACGACCCATTCACCCAAGGTGCAGGTAGGGTGGATGCTGAAAGGGCGATATCTTTCGCCCTTTCACAGAATGGTACATTCATCACATATACCAATGCAAGCTATGTGAAGATTTCAGAAATCCTTAACGTAGCGATAAGATCCTACAACTTTAGTGAAAGTAATATCAACATAACTACCTTACCTCCCAAACCACAACCTATGTCAAAGTGGTTCGCAGGTAGAGTAAGGGCTGGTGAGAGTAGTAAAGCTGTATTTACCATAGATAATCCATCTAACTACACTCTAAGTATCAATATTAAACCGACACAACTCCAACTTATCAAGCAAGTATCGATCAATTTAACCACAGAACCACATAAACTCGACCCCCTCCTAAAAGAGAAAGGAGGTTATATTCCCAATTACTTTAATTTCACAGAAAAGTTTGGTACGATACCTAAAGATACATGCTTAGTGGTAATAAAGGCGAACTATCCCTTCGAATCCTTCTATAATAAAACGATATCTTCCCTCTACGGTGATGCTTTACGTATCGTTTCACTCTACTTTTATGAATGGAACGATGTAAATCGGGATGGTCTGATTTGGTATAATGAGACGAGACTCATCAATAGGGCTGGGAGTTATGGAACGGTTCAGGAGGTTAGGATCGGTAACCCTCTTGAGAGAATCATCGATACGCCTATTGTAGGTGTATATCCAGTACCGATCTATATATCATTCTGGACCGGTTCGACCAGGATAAATGTCACATCGATGAATTATACACTTACTGCATACTACTATAAGAAAGCGGTTTGGGATTGGATCACTATAGATGAGCAAAATATCGTCCTTCAACCTAGATCGAAAGCGCAATTTACAGCTACTGTGAATGTACCCTCAAATGCAAGACCTGGTGTCTATCAAGCTTACATTACCCTTAATGGTAGCAATGGACAAGTAACCAATATACCGTTCTCTGTCGTGGTTCCTGTGGAGTATCGTGGTAAAGATCTACCATCGTTGATCGGAGGGGCAAGGACTGTAAATGGTAGCCTTTACGATAATGGTGCAGTGTATGGTGCATTCGACTTCCTCGGCACATACTTATCGGGTGAATGGAGGAGTTATGCTATTATGATTGATGATCCTACCGTTAACACGATGATCCTCAGATTCCGTTGGTCCTCGCCACATACGAGCCTTGATATATTCGCTATAGATCCTACAGGAAGGTTGATCGCTACATCGGTACCTCCCGGTGCCTTTCTCGAAATTTATGGTATTCCCAGTAACAATTATCTTGGTAGAGGAATGTTCTATCCTTCTCAAAATGCTGGTCCCAACGCTACAATCCTACAGGTCCCGATCAATCGAACAGGTACCTATCTCATCATAATTCATAATACCCTATTATCAGGCAAGGTGACCGAGGAGGTATTCACGGGTGAATTAAAGCTCACTACATTACTCCCTGATGTGAAACCGCCCGAATTGTCCATTACCAGGCCTAAAGCTTTCGTGAGAGGTAAAGTCTCAATAAGTTTCAAAGTATTCGATGAGAATTTGATCAGTGTAAAGTATTCGCTCGATGGTAAGCAGTTTGTAGATGTAACTAATAAGAGTAGTATATTAATCGATACGAAGGAGCTCAGTGATGGTCTTCATTCTATAGTATTTGTAGCGAATGATGTCGTCGGTCATACGAGTTCTGAAACGATCACATTCTATGTGGATAATACAGAGCCTACGTTGATCATCAGTACACCAAAACCGAACTCATACATTTCGAATAACGTATCGATCAGCTTCAATACCTTTGAAGCCAATTTGGAGAGGGTGTCATTAAATATTGATAGCATAAGTATAGATGTAACTGGTAAGGACTCCTACGATTGGAATACGAGGAATGTAAAGGATGGAGTATATAGGATAATTATCGTAGCTGAGGATAAGGCGGGAAACCGTGTTGAGAGGGCTCTCCAAGTGAATGTAGATAATACACCTCCTAAAGTGAGGTTGATCGAACCAGCACCTCAATCGACCCTGAATGGTATAATCAGAATTCTTTTCGATGCAATAGATGA